>JAFGID010000326.1 GCA_016929735.1 Ignavibacteriales bacterium
ATTGATCGCCACGCCAGGCAGGGTGGAAACCGTGCGCACCACATCCTCAAATCCACCAGGGAAGCGCCGAATCTCCTCACGGCTCAGCCCAATGGTGCTGGTCTGAATTTTCTGCTCCTCGACAAAATATCCCGCCGTCACCGTCACCTCGCTGCCTTCGATGACCGTTTCTACCAGCCCCGCATTGACATAAGCTGGCGCCGCTGTCTTGACCACGATATCGGTTTTCAGCACGCTATTGTAGCCGATGTACATGAATTTCAAGCGATAGGTTCCCACAGGCACACGATTGATCACATAATTTCCCTCCAGATCCGTGGATGCCCCCCGATCGGAATCCAGAATGACGACATTGGCGCCCACCAGCGGCTGTTTGGTCTTCGCATCGACCACTTTGCCAGTGATGGTGCCAGTTTGTTGGGCAAAGGTGGGCAAAGAGATAAGCAAAATTAATAGTAAATTTATTATTAGTTTCATAGATAATCCTTTTTGTATTTGATAAATTGTTGTGATCGTTTTGGTCGTTAAGTTGTTTTATTAGATGAATCGTTGGGGAAATGGATTCAGGGGATTCGGGCATATCGGGCAGTTGTTTTGGGGTTGAATGTTGAGATTTTAAGGTTATCAGCATCTTTGTTTTGGTGAAAAATATTTTTGCTCATTTTAGAGAATTTTAAGAATTCGCTTGACAAAGAAGAAAAAAATGTTATATTTTGTATGCTTATTGGTACAACGATTGTATATACACACACAATTATAATAAAAAAATGTTAAAGTTAATTTTAGTATAAAATAGGCTTTAATTAAGAAGCTTGATTAAATATGCTTATTTTGTTAATCTGAATTGGGCGATTAATTTTTCTAATATATGGAAAAATAGATTGGTAATGCTATGCCACATTCATTTGATAAGTTATTTGAAAGATTACAGATTAAAGATAAAAAAGGGCTTCGCTACTTTAAACAAAAGGAAGTGTGGGCACAATCTTTTCCTTTCCGAGTAATTCGTGCGTTAGAAAATATTGAACCTTATGCTTTTTATTCTTTTGAGATAGAAAATGATAAAGATAGAATGCCAACATCTACACCGTTAATACTTTTTATTGACAATAGTGAAAATATCGAAAATATTGATGTAAAGAAATTATATGATATTTGGAATAGTCAAATTCCTATTGCAATAATAGATAATGGAAATGAGTGGCAAGTTTACAATGGCTATCTTTTAAATGAGGAAGAAAACAGAAAGATTGAACCATTATTGGGAGTCACTAATTATAAAAACTTAAAACCAACAGAAAGTTCAAAAATTGACATTTTTTCATACTTGAATATTCATTCTGGTAAATTATGGAAAGATATTGGAACTAAATTTTTGGAGGACAAACACCGAAAGAGACTTGATACTTTTCTTCTCGAAAATATTGCCTCAGCGATGGAATGTCTAACAAAAGGCAAAGACAAAATTGTGAGTGACGAAAGCAGGGATATTGCAAATAACATAATCGGGCGTTTAATATTTGCAAGATACCTGATTGATAGAAAAGTAGGATTAGGTTATCATAAGATAGAGAAAAAAACAGCAAGAAAAGATTTTGAAAAAATCATTCCTAACAAAAATCAATTATTCGATTTTTTTACTTACCTAAGAAGATCAGACCGTTTTAATGGTGATCTATTTCCTTTTATAAAAAACAAAGCATCTAACAAAGACTTGTTTAAAAAATACAAAGGCGAACTAGACAACCTATTTCCTTCAGCAATAAGTGAAGCTGAAAAAATTGAAGTACTTTACGAATATGACTTGTTAAACGAAAAGCATTTGCAGATCATATATGCGCTGTTTGTGGGTGAAAATGTTGAGCAAAGTATTAAAGGACAGCTAAGTTTTGTTAGTTTATTTGATATTTATAATTTTGACATCATCCCTGTTGAACTCATAAGCAATATCTATGAGCAATTCATAGGAAAAGAAAGACAGGATATAGCTAAATCATTTTATACTCCGCCTTTTTTGGTTGACTATGTTTTGAAATATACCATTGAACCATATTTAGATAATTGTGAACAAGACAGTACAAAACAGACTAATTGCAAAGTACTTGATCCTGCTTGTGGTAGTGGTATTTTTTTAGTAGAAACTTTACGAAAAATTATAGAGAAGAACCTATCATCTGCATATTTAAAGCCTTATGCTCAACTTTGTGAAGAAGCGAAAGGCAATGAAGACTTGCTAAAAAAACTTGAAAGAACAAACAATAATAAACTTGAAAGCATTGTAATTGAGAATATCTTTGGAATTGATAAGGATCCGAAAGCCATTAATATTGCCATTTTTTCTATCTACATTACATTATTGGACTACAAAGAACCAAAAGAAATAGAAAATTACACACTTCCAAAACTGACAGGTAACTTCATCAATGACAATTTCTTTAATTCCGAAATTGATAACATGCTTAAAAAACATGAATTTGATTTTATTCTGGGTAATCCGCCCTGGGGGAGCATAAAAGATGATGATTTGCATTATAAATTTGTAGAAGACAATAAAGATAAAATCAATGATTATCAAATAGCGCAGAGTTTTGTAGTTAAAGTTAAGCAGCTTTGTGAAGCAAAAGCTCAATGCGCTATGGTCTTGCCGAGCAAAATATTGTACAATTCAGGAGCGCTGAAATTTAGGCAGTTTTTGTTAAATAACTACAAATTAAATAGAGTTTTAGAGCTGTCAGCAGTACGAGAACATCTTTTTAGTGGAAGTCGAGCACCATCGATAATTTTATTCTTTGAACATTTATTCGAAAATAGTAAGCAAAACAATATTGTACACCATATTTCCATCAAGCCTAACAGATACTTTTTTCTCTTCAAAGCTATTGTAATTGAAAAATACGACTATAAAAAAGTTCCTCAAAAACTATTTGAAAATGATTGGATTTGGAAAGTATTGCTTTATGGAAATAAGTTGGATTATGATTTCATAAAACAATTTAGAAACTCTATACTGACAACAAATTTAACTGACTTCTTAGGTGATAACGAGCTTTTTATGGGAGCTGGTTTTATTGTTGGGGAAAAAAACAGAAAAGCCGATGCCAGTATTTTAAAGAAAAAAAAATTATTAATCCCAAAAAACTTTAAACAATTCTATATACCAACAGAACTAACTTCTTTTGAGGAAGAATTCCCAGAAATTGACAAAGTAAAAGATTTAGGACGGATTAGAGCTTATAATGGACCACATTTATTATTTAAACGAGGTGTTTATAAAAA
Source organism: Ignavibacteriales bacterium (assembly GCA_016929735.1). Taxonomy (GTDB): domain Bacteria; phylum Bacteroidota; class Ignavibacteria; order Ignavibacteriales; family Melioribacteraceae; genus JAFGPR01. Next base: position 3,277 of record JAFGID010000326.1, read on the forward strand.
GAGTATCGTTGGATATTCTGATTTTAAATGTGTTTTTCCCAATACGGTTTATGGAATCGCTGGCACAAAAGAACAAATACCAATACTAAAATCGTTAGGAGCTTTCTTTTCAACTTTTTTATTTTCATATTTAATGTTTTATACTTCTTCACAGTGGGGAGTTGAAAGATGTGAGGTATATAAAGAAGATTATGAAAAAGCTCCTATTTTACCTCTTGCTGAAAATCAGCGAAAATACCTAGCAGAAAAATTTGATCTTGCATGTTCAATTGCAGCAAAAAAGTACCACAACCAAATCTCTAATGAAGAGGAATATAGCTTTGATAAAGATTTCATTGATATATACAATATTAATATTGAAGAACAATCTTTGATAGACTATGTTGTAAATGTTTCAATACCATTGTTCAAACTTGATGAAAGTGGAAAAAAAATTTTCAGTAAAAGCCTGGGACCTCTTAGGTTAGTACGAAAAAATGATCTAGAAAAATACGCACACGTATTTAAGGAGTTTTTTGATGAAGAATTTTTAGATATGGGAAAATTCTTCAAAGCAGAAGTGTATTATAAAAGACAAGATTTTGTAAAAATAGAATTTAAGGTTGTAGATACCAAATCGGACAATTTTATAGAATACCCAGAAGAAAATCAATTTAATTTTATTGATGAATTACTAGCTGAACCAGAAAAAATTACTGAACATTTATTTATTCAAAAAGATGTAAAAGGGTTTACTCCACATTCATTTTATGTTGTAAAACCCAACGAATACAAAAACTGGCATCCTGCAATTGCTTATCTTGACGCTTATGAAATACACGACATGATAATGAAAGCTGGACGTGATAAGATGAAAGGGATGCAGAATAATGAGTAATGTAATCCAGTTTAGATACAATTATTATGAAAATACTTACAAACGAATTCTCAAACATATCATCCATTCTTATCGACTTATTTCCGTAAACGAAACCATACAATATTCAGAAATAACAAATAAACGAGGTTACAAAACAGATTATGTAGTTTATGGTGATACAAAAGAAAAACCAGAAGAATACATAAGAAACCTATTCCTTAGTAAAAAATACCTTTGGAATCAAAAGTTAAAACAACAATATCGCTTGAAGCGACTTTCTTTTGAGCCAGAGCCAGCCGAAATTGATGAAAACAATATAACAATTGGCTATCATGATATAAAAGTTATAGGTTTAACCAATGAATTTTATGAAACCGAAAAAGATCTGTATTTTTCAATTGAATGTAAACGCTTAAATAAGTCAAGCCAAGATGTTGAAAAATATGTAAATCAAGGAATAAAACGATTTGTTATTCGTCAATATTCAAAGAAAATGCCCCTTGCAGGTATGATTGCTTTCATAGAGGAAGGCAATCCATTAGACTATAAAGATGAAATAAACCTTAAATTAGAGAAGAGCAAAGAGATTATGACTAAAAGTTATTTGGAGTTTCTATCACTTGACAATGACTTTGATTTTAGTTACCTCTCAAAGCATGTTAAACAGAATTCTGATTTTACCACTATTACATTGTACCATTTATTTTTTGAAATCGGACACATTATAATAAAAAGTGCTTAATTTTTATAAAAAAAGAGGGTTAAAGTTATTAATATTATTAAATATGCTTCACTTATAAAATCTCTAAAAACAACCGTTCCTTAAAATCAAAAATCTCCTACAAGCTCCCGATTAACGAACATGGAATGAACAATGGGATCAAAAATCCAGCTTTTCTACTAAAATTCCAAAACTGCCAAACATTTCCCAATTGTTCAAAATCCCAACTACAATAACTACCTGTAATCAATATTTGTTAGCTCTGTCTTCCCACTGATGATAGAACTGGTTGGGATAATGAATTAAATCCCAAATTTCAAAAGGCAAATGACAAACAATATTCAAAATCCAAATCCAAAATTTCAAACTTGCTTCGACAATTTTAGAGCAAATCTCAATTATAATTGTATATACGAAATAATTTTTTCAAAAAAATCACTAAATAGGGGTAACAACTTTTGCCTGAAAATCAGTTAAATCATTGACA
>JAFGID010000327.1 GCA_016929735.1 Ignavibacteriales bacterium
TTCTTACAAAATGCAATGGCTTTATCCCGGATTCTTTCCTGTAAACTATGACTAATGTCATCCATGGGTTTCTGTTTTGGGTTTGATTTAAAAAATCAGTGCGAAATTAATCATCAAACGTGAAACAGATATGAAATGATTGCAAAACTTGACAAATCGAACAAAATTAACTATCAAACATAGTTTGTTGAGTATTAACACCTCATTAACAAATGAACTTAAATGTTAGATATTTCTATTAAACAATATCTCATTGAAGTATTGGAATTATTTTTTTTAAAAAACTATTGCATTACATGTTTAATTAGTTGATCCTTATTAACTCGGTTTTTTTCATCTTATTCTGGAAGCGATGCTTGCTGGAACCAAATAGTATGGTTGGAAAAACAGCCAAAAAATAAAGTCAAAAATTTCTTGTTGTTTCCATCTCATCCATCTCATCCATTTCATCATATTATATGCTGCAGCAGCTAATATCGTATTGATTTTGTCCCCTGAGACTCCTTTGAGATAGTTTCTGCGCATTCTGTGATCTTATTTGAGATGAGAGATCAAACCTTCTATTCCGGCTCTGGATCTACATCTGGCCTCTCGCTGCTTCTTCATGTAATGGCATTCTTTCTTGAGTACTTTTGGTATCACGATTTCTATTGATCTGATACTCCTTTTTATTCTGTAACCCATGTCAACAATGGTCTTTTTTCCCTGATGATTTCTTTTGCCAAAAGGCAGAGTTTATGATTTGGATGTATAAAGCAAGTTATCATGGTTGTATATTTTTCTAACTGTGGATTTTTGGATAAATTTTTTAACATTATTTCAAATATTTTGAGCTAATTAACTCAAAATCGTGAAGAATCAATTATTCTTAAGTTTGTAAAATATTAATATTCAATATATTAGTTGTTAACAAGGATCAACTATTTATTGGATTTACTGCTCCATTTAATAATTCGCGAAGATTCGGGAAAAACAGTACAGTTATCAGGGATATTTTTAAGAACTGTGGTATTGGCACCAATCATTGTGTTGTTCCCAATTGTAATATCTCCAACAATAATAGCACCTGCCTGTATTCGAACATTATCCATAATAGTTGGTAAACCACTATTATTTCCAATGGTCACCTGTTGGTTAATCATACAGTTCTTTCCGATTGATTTTGCTCCAATTACAGTGGAGAATCCCCACCAAATAAATAAACCTTCTCCAATGCTTTCGGTTTGAATCATCAGAGATGCTATTTTAGGACAAAAAATATTCAAAACATAATGAATACTTCCAATCCTATAATAAAACACGTTTCTAAAAGCAGTGTGGAAACTTAATAAATATATTAATCCTACTGGAATGGAATATTTTTTATCAAATACTCGTAACCATCGCCTGATATCAGCTTTAATTATGGATTTATTTCTATGCAGGCAAAAAATGAGCAAATGAGGACTGCATCTAAAAAAATCAAAAATAAATTTGTTAATCTTAAAAAATTTAGACATAGTTAATCCTTATAAATTCGGTTTTTTTCATCTTATTCTGGAAGCGATTCTTACCGGAACCAAAAAGTATGGTTGGAAAAACCACCAAAAAATAAAGTCAAAAATTTCTTGTTGTACCCACCTCATCCATTTGATCAGAGCGTTTATTAAGTATTTAATGGTCTGATCGAATCCATATAAAAAAATAATCAAGAATGTGATAATTTTATTATTATATATGGGTTTCATCATATTATATGCTGAAGCAGCCAGTATAGTATTGATTTTGTCCCCTGAGACTCCTTTAAGGTAATTTCGACGCATTCTGTGATCATATTTGAGATGTGATATCATACCTTCTATTCCGGCTCTGGACCTGCATCGAGCCTCTCGCTGCTTTTTCATGTAATAGCTTTCTTCCTTGAGTACTTTTGGCATCACGATTTCTATCGATCCGATATTTTCTTTTATTCTGTAACCCCTGTCAACAATGGCCTTTTTGATTATACCACCGGTAAGCTCCCTGACTTGTAACAGTTGTGGTTTTAAAGGATGTCCATCATAAACATTTCCTTCTATTGCCATAGCTCCAACAATGATCCCTGACTTCCTGGTATATGCGAATGAACTCTTATTCCCAAATTCGTATGGTTTATGTTATTTCCCTTTTGCAATGCATAATACGTCGGGCTCATGTAGACTATAAATCTTGTTTTTATCATCTTTCTTCTGTGTCAGAACACTAAAAAGTAAGTCAAATGTCTCATAATAAGATTGTTTTGGTACGGGATCAAGTTAACCAACCAGATCTTCGAAGATCTTGAATGCTATGCGGCGAAGTTATCCCTGGACACGATTGAGCTTCTTGAAGTTCTTTGGTTTCTTAGCAAAACGCAGTTGGTGTTTCAGTTTGCTGATTTCACGGTTATAGGTCCGCTTCAGCTTAATTCCTTCTTTGCTTGCTATTCGTTTGCAATGCTCAATGACCTTTTCAATAAGCATGCGATCTGTAGGGAATGTTATGTTCTACTCCTGAACCGTGGTGTCAACCCGCACCTACTTAACTTCCTTACGAATAGTATCTTCGACAAATAAATGAATACTTTGTTTAAATATTTTTGTAACACCTTCTTCACCTATGCGTTTGCGGAAATGAGCAAAATCGCTCGGATCAAAAGGGAGCTTGTATTGAAAATAGACTTCTCCGCAAAAGTGCTGCCTGTATGGGTTTTCAAGATACCGTTCGACAACAGTCTCGTCACCAAGATTATACATCTGTTTTAAAATCAAAAGCCCAACTATGGTCCGAATGGGTACCGAGTGCCTTCCTGTGATGCCATATAGTGGGGCAAATTGCGTTTCCAGGCTGCCCCAGTTGATTTCTTTTGCCAAAAGGCAAAGTTTATGATTCGGATGTATAAAACTTGTCAGAATGGTTTGAAACATTTCTAACAGCGGATTTTCGGATAATTTTTTAACATTATTTTCAGAATTATTGATCTAATTTACTCAAAATCGTCAAAGATCAATCACTTTAAAGCTTGTAAGATATTAACATTCAATATATTAAATGCTATTATAGATCAATTAGTTAATAATTATTTTCTTGCTTGAACGTTTTACTTTTTCATCAACAAGAACCAAATATACTCCTTTTAATAAGTGTGATAAATCGATCATAATACTACTATCATAAGGATAATAGCTCTCAAAGACTATTTTACCGGTGATATCAAAAACCATTACATATATCTTTTCAATGGATTTATTATTAATTAATAGTTTGATGTTACCATTGCTAGGATTTGGAAAAATCTCAAATCTATCAATAGTTATATCTTTAAATGGGGTTTTAATGGTTATACTAATACTGTCTGAAATATTTGAACCATCTTGCGAAGTTGCTTTGACAGTTAATTCTCCATCAGAAATTGCAGTGAGTAATCCATTGTCATCAATGATAGCTTTTCCAGTATGGTTTATAACGGACCATATTACTTTCTTATTTGTAGCATATGAAGGTTTCAATGCATAGGATAATTTTAGGTTACCGTTAATTTTGGAAATTATATTGGATTCACTCTCATTAAATATTTCAATTGATTCTACCATGATGAATGGAATAAATTCATTAGCACCTATATCAGGATTTTGACCAAAATAGCTATACCCCGCAAAATCTGAACCCATATCGACTAATTTACTTAATGAATCAGGTTGGAAACTAAAAAAATTTGATAAGCTATTACTTACAGCAGAAGGGTCAAAGTAAGGTAAATCCTTCTTTGATATTAATAAGTTATCAAAATTCCAACTATTTGTCAATTCAGATACTCCTTCATCAAATTGAGTATCAGTGCCATTATTATAGGCTAAGCAGTTAATTATTAAGTGATGACTATTTTTAAATGAAAATCCATATTTCCCATTATTATAGGCAGTACATTTGTATAATACACTAATCCCTGTTTGATTAATATCATTACTAGTAAAACCATTAGACTTATTATCAAAAGAAATACAATTATTTAACCATCTTATTGTATCATTGATTGATTCGGTTTGCCCTAATTTAAAACCTGCTCCATCACCTTGGTCAATTTTTGCACCTAGGAAATAGCCATTCTTATATGCAATGCATGAATCATAAATAACTACACCTTGTTCATTCCAATTATCATATCCATCATCCGAATTATTCCATGATCTACAATGCTTCAACGTATTTTTATGATCATTATTCGTTCCAGCTGAAATTGTAAATCCATCAGCTGAACCATATGGGTCAATGCTTTTTGGATCTGAATTATGATGACTATCGCAATTGTATATCAAGTTATCTTTGCAAACTGATTCATTGTTATCATCTATAATTATACCTGGCCCACCAATATAGCTAACGTCGCAATCTTTTATAACATTATAATCTGATCCGTTTTGCAAAGAAATTCCTTTACAACCACCTTCAGATGGTTGTTTGAAATTTCTAATAGTTAAGCCCCTAATATAGATATAGTCTGAATTGTTTAACTTGAGCGCAGTAACAAAACCTCGCAACGAAATGTCATTTCCATCCAATATAGGTTTCTCATTCAAATAATTTAATATATATATTCTTGAATTAGGTTGACCGTGTTTATTATTTATATATACAATATTCCCTGTATTTGCCTGAGGAGAATAAACCCCACCTCTTATGAAGATAGTATCTCCAGCTATGGCAATATTAATACCTTTTTGCCACGATGCAAAAGGCAAAGCCATACTACCTGGGTTGTTATCATTTCCATTTGTAGCAACGTAATATACTTTACCATAAACAATGGAAAAAGAGCATAGCATTGTGAAGACTATCCAGCAATATTTTCCGTATTTCATTGATATTATATTATTTGCATTATTACTACAACTTCATACTTAATTATATGATTATACGGAAAAAGTTCCAAGATGTTTTATTTAGTTGATCCTTATTAACTCGGTTTTTTTCATCTTATTCTAGAAGCGATTCTTTCCGGAACCAAAAAGTATGGTTGGAAAA
>JAFGID010000328.1 GCA_016929735.1 Ignavibacteriales bacterium
AAAAATACAATTGGGAAATGACCAGCAGGCATTTGGTTGATTTATATAGAAATCTGGGTAAAACCCAATAATTATCTTACGGTATGCAACTAGACAAAATAGATAATCCATCCTGCTATGAAAATTTTCCCTGGGAGAATTCAAATCTGGGTGAAAAACTTCAAGGAAAAATAAAAAAAATAATTGATATAATTCCAGAAGGAGTCAATACTATCATCGATATTGGCTGCGGTAACGGTGTAATCACCAATGAATTAGGGAAAAAATATATTGTCACCGGTGTAGACCGAAGCGCAAACGCCTTGAAATTTGTCAAAACTAAAACCATTGTATCCTCATCCGACAAAATCAATGTTCCCGACCAATCATTTGACATGGTTTTTTCAAGTGAAATGCTTGAACATCTTGATGACGAAAGTTTTCATAATACTATACTGGAAATGAAAAGAATCAACAGAAAATATATTTTTATAACGGTACCTAATAATGAGACTTTGGAAAAGGATTTCATTAAATGCCCGGACTGTGGCTGGATATACAACAGATCATATCATTTAAGAAGTTTCAGTCTTGAGAAATTGGCAGGGTTTTTTCCGGAATATAAAATTATCAATCATTTTGAGTACGGATCTGGTAAACGTGGGTATAATCACTATTTATCAATCTTGAAGCATACACTTTGCCCGCCATCCGCCTGGATACCACCCAAATGGACAAAAAAAGCGGAGTGGGAGAGCTTCTGCCCAAATTGTGAAACACCATTTATATACAGATATAAGTTTAATGTTTTGGGAAGCTATTGTGATTTGATCAATATATTTCTTAACCATCACAAACCGTACTGGTTGTTTGTGTTATTCAAAAAAGAATTTTAATGCTCAGTAAAGTTAAGGATTCAATCAAGCATTCGGCCATTTATAGTTTTGGGAATATTTCCACAAAACTCATAGGGATTATCCTGCTTCCGCTTTATACAAAATATATCACCGTTGCCGAATATGGCATTATTGGTGTTATTGAAGTTACTATCATGATATTGACCCAGACAATGATGTTGGGACAGCCTCAGGCATTTTTACGTTTTTATAATATTAATATATATAAACACAAGAGAAAAACGACTCTGTTCACATTATTTATTTTATTATTTTCAACGGGTTTAATTATCTGCATTATTGGACAATATTTTTCAAAAAACATTGCATCTTTTTTCGACAATCCTTCTGATTTTGAAATTTACATTAGATTATCTTTTGTCATTATCTATCTTCGAATATTAAATGAATTTTTTCTAAGTGTGTTAAGAGCAAAAGAAAAATCGGTTTTATTCGCATCTGCGAATATCTTTAAACTGGGTCTAATTTTAGGTTTTAATATATATTTCATAGCATTTTTACGGATCGGAATCAGAGGAATTCTCTACTCTTATTTAATCAGCGATATAGGGTTATTATTACTTTTATCTCCAAGCATAATTCTGCAAATGTCTGCAAAATTTGATTTAACGATACTCAGGCTCTCTATTAGTTTTGGATTTCCATTAATTTTTACCTCTTTGGCAGGAATGTTACTTAATTTGGGAGATCGTTATATACTAAAATATTTCGTGGATTATAAGGAAGTGGGACTTTACAATCTCGGCTATAAACTCGCCGGTATCTTGAATGTATTTTTCATTCAATCATTCACGCTTGGATTTTTACCGCTAGCTTATAAATATTTCCAGCAAAAGGACGACAAACGCTATTACAGTAAAATGCTGACCTATTTTATGTTTGTATTATGCTGGGCGGGACTGGGGCTTTCGTTATTCAGCGCAGAAGCAATAAAAATACTCGCCTTGAACCCCGAATACTGGCCGGCATATACGGTTGTACCTATCATAACCTTAGCGTATGTATTCAGCGGCGGTAAATCCATAACTTCTATCGGACTATATCTCACCCATAAGACTCAGGTAATTGCATACAGCACAATCATTGTAACCTTGTTAAATATTGGTTTAAACTTACTGCTGATACCAAAGTATGGTATGATGGGCGCTGCAACAGCCACCCTGATCGCTTTTATTATCCTTTATATTGTCTCTCAAATAATGTCAAACCGGTTCTATAAAATCCCCTTTGAAAATCATAAAATACTCATTTTGTTAATAACAACGATCGCACTGTATTTTATTCCTTTTTTATTTCCTGATTTGCCATTATTAATAATAACGATCAAAATTCTTATTCTTGTTTCTTTTCCCTTTATCTTATATTTGTTCAAATTTTATGAAACGATCGAAATTCTGAAGTTGAAGCAGTCTTGGAAAAAATGGCGCAATCCCCACAACTGGAAAAAAACATTTCCACAATAAAATTCCAATAAAAAAGGAACAGTTTAATGTCGAAGAAAAAGAATACAAAAAATCAAAATCCTCCTTCTACCCAAAACGGTAAATCTTCATTCCTGGATCATGTTGAAAGTAAAAATGCGCTGATTATTACGATTATTATTGTCTTAATTACTCTATTTCTGTTCTACAAACCCTTCATCTTTGATAAACTGGAACCAACCGGCGGCGATCGAATTGCCTCTATCGGGGAGACGCATCAAACGACCGAATAT
>JAFGID010000043.1 GCA_016929735.1 Ignavibacteriales bacterium
GGGTTGAAGACTGAGAAATATAGGAACACAATGATATTCTTAATGGCAGGGAAATTGACATTACCCACACGATGTTAAAGAGAACCATCTATTTATAGTTCTAAGTTTATCCTCATCTGGTTTTAAATCTGAATCATTTTTTAAGGAATAACTTCCATCTTCAACCTTATTGATAATTATTTTTAACAAATCCCTAAAATCATTCTGTGTTTTTTCCAAATAAGAATATAATGTGTCTAATTGTGTTTGGGTGAATAGGGCAATTGAAACATGACCCACATCGAATTCATTACGCAGAAGCATTATAGGTATGAACTTAAAATCTATTTCATCTTTTGAATATCCGAATTTTGACAATTCATCTCTTACTTTATCTCTACTAGGGCCAATCAAAATTTCTAATATTTTATATAAATTTAAAATGATTTCAGACATAAATTCGTATGGTGAATTTCCTGCTTCTTCTAATCTTCGAGCAACATAAAAATGATACAAAGCAGCAGCTAGTCTACGATTGGATAAGTCGCTAATAGTAATTAACCTATTTAATGAACCAATAACACGTTGCTCTTGTATTTCTTTGGTAGTAATATAGAATTGATGCAAAGTATTTCTTAGTTCCCACTGAAAAGGTATATCACCAACTTTTCCACGAGTTAATTTTACAATTGGGGGCTCTGCAAATTCTATGTTTATTAAAATTGGTACTATGTAATGTAATGCAACCAGCAAATCGTCTAATATTTTATGATTTTCACAAGTGGCTTTTGCATATAATTTATTACCAATCATTTCTAATTGCAATCCATCCACTTCAAGAATCGCATTTATTGGTTCTAATGATGGATTAGATCTAATTCTGCATTTTCCAGTATTCGCATCAAATATTACTTCAGCTTCACTACAATGTACAGCAGTTTTGCTAGGTTTGTTCCCTACTCCAAACATTTCCTTAGGTTCTAATTCAATTTCAACTTCAACTGTATTAGGAAACGAAAAATCCATACCGTTTTCTTTTACGTAATATCTTTTTTGCAACTGATAGGTCAACATATAGATCACATCTAATATTTTTGGTTATGTAGAAATCCCGAATATTCGAATACGTATAATAGTTTATGATTATTTGAAGCGCAATGATTGATGTTGATGATTTTTGTTGAATTTCGCCGGATGATTCTGATTTTGGTAGTTTTTTTTATAGAGCCAAATAACGAATAATATATATATATATAATTAGGTTTGTTTAATAAAATTAAATATTTTAATCAAAGAGGATTTGTTGCTAAATATGTGCAAAGTTTTTATTGATACAAATGTATTTCTTAGTCTTTATCAAACAAATCAAAATGATTTGGAGAAGATTTTTGAGGATATTTCAAAACTAAAGCCTAGTCTTGTTTTGGTAGATCAAGTATCAGATGAATTTCTTAGAAACCGAGATAAAATATTCTTTGATCAAATAAAGAACGTGAGTAAGAACAAGATTCCAAATCTGCATTAGACTTCATTTATTAGATCATTAGAAGAGTTTTCAAAATTAAATGACGCTAGAACTGTATTTATTGAATATCATAAAAAATTAGTTAAAAAGCTTGAGGAAATAAATCTTGATTTAAAGAAAGATACAGTATATAATAAATTTTATGAATTATATAATGATCCTACACTTACAATTTATGAAAGAACAGATGATATTATAAATAACGCCCACAACAGAATGTTAATAGGAAATCCTCCTCTCGATACAGAAAAGAATACAATTGGGGATCAAATAATATGGGAAACATTGATTTCAAAGTTAGATGATGACCTTATTTTCATTACATTTGATTCTACATATAAAAAACATATCTCATTTCTTAAAAATGAATATAAAAATAAAGTGAACAAAGAACTTAGTATTACTGAGAATGTTTCTTTTGCGTTAAATAAAATCGATGTAAAACCTTCAAAAGAATTAATAGATTTTGAAAATTATTATAAATTTTTATTCAAAAAAGCCAAAGTTAATAATTATAGAGAAAGTCCTCTTGCTTTTGCTTTTGTGAATTTAAGAAACTACAAACTATGGTTTTTAGATATTTTGGATATAGATCTTTATTATGAAGATGGTACAGAAATTCAAATTGAACCTTCTGAAAATCCCAATTTTAATACAGTGCTCGAGGATATAGAGCACACTGATAAAAGTTCAGAAATGTATGATACTCTCAAAAAATATGAGACTGAATTTAAAAATGAAATATCTGCACTATTAGAAAAAGAAGGATATGGAAAAATAGAAGCAAGTAATATTGATTATGATATTGTTGAATTTATTCCTCCAAATGATTAACTAAAGTTATAATATTTTTAGATAAGCCTATTTCAAAACTCCTCTTAGATTTTTTTCCAGCATAACATTAAGCATGAAATGTCTATCAACCCTTTGAAGACTACAGTAAGTCCGCTATATCGCTCCAACATCCATCAACTTTCTTTGCAACCACTCACGTGCTTCTTTCTTGTTATTGAATTGATATACATCCACAATCCGTGACCAGTTGATATTATTTTTATTCCATTGGACTATCAGGCTTTTCTCGTATTGCTTGAATTTATCATTTCGCATCTGATCGAGATATGAATCGACCTCATTACTAACCTCTTTGTCAACTTCCAGATGTTTTTGAGCAACACGAGCTTTTGCGAGTTCCA
>JAFGID010000044.1 GCA_016929735.1 Ignavibacteriales bacterium
ATAATCTCGTTAACATGATTAGAACCAATCAACAAAGTCGAGAAAGAATATTTAGGAAAACCTGCTTCGTTAAAAACTTCCTCAATTGCTAAAGCACATTCAGGCACATTTGAAGCATGCTTTAATAATCCAATATTACCTGCCATTAGTGCTGGTGCAGTAAAACGAAAGACCTGCCAAAAAGGAAAATTCCAAGGCATTACAGCAAGTATTACACCTAGCGGATCGAAGCGAACATAACTCTCTGATGCGTCTGTTTGAATTATTTCATCATTTAAAATTCTCTCTGCAAATTCTGCATAATATTCACAAACCCAGGCACATTTTTCCGCTTCTGTCCGTGCCTGAGAAATCGGCTTTCCCATTTCCAATGTCATTATTTCAGAATACTTTTGTTTGTTTTCTCTAAGGACGGCTGCTGCATTCAGCATAAGTTTTTTACGAGTAGCAAAGTCTGTTTCCATCCAATTGAAAAAAGCAAGCTGAGAATTTTCGAGAATTTCTTTTACTTTTTGATTTGAGTACTCTTTAAAGGATTTAACCAATTTACCTGTATGCGGATTTATTGTTTCAATTGGCATAATCTACCTCTTGGTTTTTAATACTAAAAAAGAAAGGGACTGCCTCAGAAGTAATGTTTTTACTTTATTTTTTATTGATTGGCTTCCCAATCCAAATATCTTGGTAATAAACTTACAGAATTCTCGACTACTGTTGATACAATAGTCGTAAATTCAAACTCTTTTGTTCCTGCTTCCCAAACTATAAAATACATTGAACTTTCATCTCCAAGATATTCGCCATTGGATTCTTCATAAGTTTCTGATAATCCGCCTATGTAATACATTATTGGACTACAGTCACATTTTGGATATTTGTAAAATCCAATCTGGGGGAAGGAATTAAAAGTAAAACTTACTTCAGCACATAATACACCATTTTCTTCAAACAATATTTTATCCTCTACAACGAAATAAGGATTTTCATCTTCAAAATAAGTTCCATTTAAATAATTGCTTATCAATTCATCAAAATCCACATCAGATACATCTGTCTCGTCATCCATTTCAGAAATAATATTTATATATTTGATTTTCCCTTCACCTGTTCCATCCTCATTAACCTTATAATAATATTCTTTCTTTTCGACTGATAAACAACCACTGAACATAAGTACAACTGCAAAAATAATTGTTAATATTAGTGTTATTGGTTTTTTCATGATTTTAATCCTTTTTAGTTAATAATTTTTTTTTGATAATAAAATATAACTTTAATTATTGGTTAATTCAAACCTTTAGGAATGATTCATACATATTTTTTTATGCATAAAAAAAACCCCCCCGGGAGGATGGGGGGGCTTAAGGGGATTTGAAATGAGAACGAATAGGGAAAATTTATCTCTGATTTAAAATCTTTATTATATCCGATACGTATGTTGCTCTAGTTTGTAAACCAACATATTGGGAATAAATATTTCCTTCCTTATCGAGTATAAAAGTAGTTGGAATTGCTTCAATTCCTCCAAATTTAGAAATAACATCATTTGTATAATAAACAACCGGATAATTAATATTCATTTCTTTAATAAATGGAATTAAATCTTGTCTTGTAGCGCTTGGACCAGTTTCTTCGTCAAGTGATATTCCTAAAATTTCAACATCATTTTTATATTCTTCTTTTATTGATAAGAGATCAGGAATGCCAGCACGGCAAGGTGGACACCAGGTTGCAAAAAAATCTAAAATAACAATTTTACCTTTATAATCCGAAAGTTCAATCTGTTTATTATCAGTTGAGGTCAATACAAAATCCGGTGCTGTAGCCAACCCTGTTTTCTTCACATAATAGTTTAGAGGTAATGGCCCTTCTTCATCACTTGAATTACCAGAAAATATATCATTATTAAAAATAAATAAAATTAACACAACCAACAAAAAAGCACCCATATAAATGAAACCTCTGACTCTTTTATTCTTAAGAGGATTTGCTTTTTGTTCTTGTTCTAATTGACTTTTTTGATTCTTAAACATTTAATTTCTTAAATTAAAAAATTAAGCGTACAAATTTATGAAAAAAAATTTAATTTCTGCAAATTTGATTCAAATCTTTTAAAAAGGTTTCAATTTCTTCATCACTAAACCCCTTTTCTTTTGCTGCTTTTTCGATTGAGCCCCAAATAGGTTCACCACACCTCAAACATCTAATCCCTTTTTCCATCAAATATGTAACAGAATCTGGTATTTCTCTTACTAAGTCTTCGATTTCCGTATCTCTTTTTACTATAAATTTACTCATTTTTGACCTTTTTCGTAGGAAATATCAAAATAATACCTAAAATCATACCAACAAAAATTGATAAATATGGATTTCTCGTTATTGGACAAGAACCTGTATTACATCCGATAAAATAATAATATCCGAAACCAAATAATCCACCAGATAAAACTACCAAAATTCTTAATAAAATTTTTAAAACTTTTTTATTCATCTAAAAAACAGTTTTTGAATTTAATAATTTGATAAAAAAAATATTATTTGGTTGCTAAAATTGCTTTATTAAAATTAATTTTTTTTAAATTCAGTTATGTTAAAATAAATTTCATCTAAACCCAGCAGAGTTTGAAAAAATCCTGCGATTCCGGTGCTTTCTAATTTGGCATAAATTTTTACTGCTCCAACATTTGGCGCCAACCATTCAGTTATTGTATTATTTGCCCCTTCTTCTGATGTAAATTTAATTCTTATTTTTAAACATTCAAATTTTCCTATCGGAGTATTCATATCTTCTTCACCCAATACCTTCCCTTCAACTTTTATTTTTCTACGTTCACCGTCTTCGATCTCATAACCTTCCCACTTCCATGTTTGCCCTAGCATTAAGGGAAAAGGTATCCGCAAAATAGGCCTATCGTAAGTAATAGAGGACGTACTGCTTATACCCAGAAAAACATCAACATCGGTTTCTGTTTTGGTCAAATATATTCCAGTAGAATCTTTAAATAAGGTGTATTTTAATTTGCCATCTTCTGCAAGATAGTTTATCGTAAAATATTTTCCATTCTGATTAAATTTTCCTGTCGTTTTTCCAAAATTAGATTCAAATTTATAATTAAAATTTTTGTTTAATGGAAAATATTCTGGTCCGAATTTCTTCTCATCTTTTAGATAAGATTGTGATAATATATTTACATATAAAACAAAGAATAATACAAAACTACTAATCCCTATTTTCATAAATCTCCATTTTTTATTTGCAATTTACAATTTTTAACAATTAAATATAATGCAATAAGTATTATAAGAGTTAAAATCTGATTAAAGTTAACTTATATTAATCATTACTTTAATATTACCATCTTCTTTGTTTCTACAAATTTACCTGCTTCTATCCTATAGAAATAAATCCCACTCGACAAATTGCTAGCATTAAATTTTACATTATGTGTTCCCGCGGGTTTTTCTTCGTTAACTAATGTTGCAATTTCCTGTCCAAGTACATTATAAACTTTTATCTGAACCAAACTGCTTACTGGTAACTGATAACTGATTACTGTCGAAGGATTAAATGGATTGGGATAATTTTGTTC
>JAFGID010000329.1 GCA_016929735.1 Ignavibacteriales bacterium
AATAATCTCTACCTACTTTGGACAGAAAATAAACTTGTAGCACTGTCAAAACTTACAGGTGAAACTGTTTGGACTTTTTTGTATTGATTTAATAACAATGTTTTAATTCTTTTCAATTCATTTTATCCAAAATTTTATAGATAACACGCAATAAAATTATGAATTTAAAAGAATAAATGCAATATTTGTAACGTAAAAAAAATTATTGCGTATAGAATAAGTTATACGAAATGTTTCACGAAGATTTGCCTGCATAATCAAATTGACTTTTTGTAAAACATATAATAATATTCGTGTTACGAAATTAATATAAATAACACAAGGAGTTTTTATGAAAAACCAATTTAGAGAACAAATTGAAGACTTAATTGAAAAAAGTGATTTACATGGATTGCATAAGAAATCGGGAGAATTGCATGGACATTTCTGTAATTATCTTACTTATGGCGTCATTGCAGGACTGTATGCTTTAAAAAAACTTAATGTTAGCAATACCGGCATGGAAGAAGTTATTGCAATCGTTGAGACAAATAATTGCTTCGTTGATGGTATACAAATGGTTACTGGCTGTACATTAGGTAACAACGCTCTTATATACCGTGATTATGGTAAAACAGCCGTAACTATATCAAAAAGAGATGGAAATGCCATACGACTTGTCTTAAAGCCGTCTTTTGATGACTCAAGAGAAAAAGAATTTCCTGACGCCTATGAATTGTTTTACAAATTAGTTGCCAGGCGTGAACAAGGCACACCCGAAGAATATGGAAAAATGATGCAATTATTTTCAGAAATGTCCATAAAAGAACTTAATGTACCTGTAGATGAAATGTTTAATATTAATAAAATTAAAATACAATTACCTGATTATGCACCAATTTTTGAGACAATTAAATGTTCAATTTGTGGTGAAAATGTTATGAAGACAAGGATAATTGAAAAAGATAATAAAAATTTCTGTATTCCATGTGCTAATGCAAAATATTTTGAATTAAATGGAAGCGGAATAGTCAATTATGCATACAAATAAAACTTATATTTAATCGTGAAACACTTCGTACAACAGCCGCTATACGCTCCGCTCCTCACTCCCTTCGGTCGTTGCGGTGCCGGGCTACGCCACATTTTTTCTGCGCCTGCCTTCGGCTTATTCGGCGCAGAAAAAACGTCGCATAGCGGCGAACGTTGTACGCCATTTTGGAAAACCGATACACCAATATTAAACTTAAACTGATTATAAATGGACAAAATATTAAAAGCATTCGTTGACTTGATTTATGGGTCAAATTCTAAAAGAAAAAGATTTGAATCTAAAAACAATGAGAGAGTAATAGCCGCAGACGCATCTAAAGGAATAATTACAAAGCAAAATAATGACATTACACGAGGAGCTGATTGGATTGTTTCACAACGTGCGGTGATTTTATTGACTGAGAAACAAATTGTATGTGGTAAATGGCAAATACCGATTGATAATATTTCAAAAGCAACCTTAGTTAAAATCAAATCATTACTCGGAGTCGGACAAGTTTTGAAAATTGACACTAAAAATAATGAGAGTTATCAATTTGGTATGCAAGCCAATGATGAGTGGATAAATCAAAATACACTAGAACTGACTGTTGAGAATGGAAAAGTTAAAACCTCTACTTTTAGCTGGATTATTCGAATTGTTGCAGTCGGATACTTGATATATTTACTTTTACAAAAATTAGGGGTAATTTCTAATTAAATTCCGATGTCGCAAGAAAACGAACATACATATGATTTAGTTTGCTTTACTGACTTAGCATACGAATTTGATTTTTCAGATAAAAAAGAGGCTGAGAAGAAAATCAAACGCAGACTAAAGTACTATAAACTTGGCGTTTACTCACAAGAACGAGTTGAGTAAATTCGAGATTTAAAGAATGATTTGTACCAAGAAATAAGTTTACAGACAAAATCAAAATATTTCAGCAAATCAAAATCGAACTTTGCTGACTTAGCAGATTTTAAATTCGAAAAAATGACTTTGGATTACTTGGATAAGTACAGTAAAATAAATGAGTCAGATATGAAAGGGATTTTGAACTTTGCGATTTACTTATATCACATGAGATGAATGAAAAACGGCGTACAACACACAATATAGCCAATAAGGGTTTCAGTGGTATGCTAAGGTTTGTAGCCCGCTTCAACGATTCATGTACCTTGATAAAAAATCGCCCGCAATTCCTTACGGCAATACACTCAATTGTTAAACCACATCAGACAATCAATTTTTTCGAGAAAATTTAAATATTTTAATAAATTTTTATTATCTTTGAAATAATTAACTTCGAAAAACTATTAACTTACAGAATACTAATTATGGACTTCAAAAAAATAATACAATTTTTATCTGATCTTAACAAAAATAACAATAAGGATTGGTTCCAATCAAATAAGGCAAGTTATCAATATGCGAAAGATGAATTTGAGCAATTTATTGACATTCTGATACCATTGTTGAAAGAGGTTGACGAGGATATTGATGTTGAATCTTCAAAAGAATGTATATTTCGAATATTCAGAGATGTAAGGTTTTCAAAAAATAAGTCACCATACAAAACAAATTTTGGTGCCTTAATTGCTAAGGGGGGGCGTAAGAGTAAACATGCCGGATACTATTTACACATCGAACCAAATAAATCTTTCATCGGGGGTGGGATATATATGCCCCCTTCTGAGATATTAATAGCAATTAGAACTCATATTTATGAAAATATTAAAGATTTTAATGCAATCATACACAAGAAATCATTCAAGAAATATTTTCCAGAAATTTATGGAGAGAAACTAATAACAGCACCGAAAGGATTTCCGAAAGATTTTAAATATATCGAACTATTAAAACATAAACACTATGCAGTTACTTATGATGTAAAGGATTCATTCTGGTTATCGCCGGATCTATTTGAAAAAATAATATATGTCTTTCATGAACAATATAAATTTAATCATTTCTTGAATCAAGCTATTAAATAACAACTCAGACATTTCGCCCAACCAATTGTCCACAAGCTGCGTTTATATCATCTCCAATTTAAAGATGTCATCTTTATTTCTAACCATAAATTAATAAACTAAGAAAAGTTTATGATTTTTTATTTTATGAGTTCTATCTAAAGATGACATCTTTAGTTATCTTCAATTATATAATTGTCATCATAATAATTATTACTTAAAATATTATGTGTCTCGACAAAATTATTTATACCACCGAACCATTCAAGTACTATATTTTTAGATAATTTGGTTTCTTTATCGCTTAGAAATATTCTATATGAGCTATATTTATATTTTCTAAAATCTTTTACAATTCTATGATGGGCTGGATTTGAATGGATATAGTAAACTGCTTGATAGAAATAATTTTCATTTTCAATTATTTTTCGCTTAAAGGTTCGTTGAAATAAATTCCCTTTCCTTTTTTCCTGTATATTTATTGACATTGAATAAGAAATGAACAACTTTCTAAAATTTTCACTTATTAGATTAGAATCATTTACTTTTACGTCTACTAAAAAATGGAAATGATTTGGTAATAAACAAAAAGCAAATGTATCTAATAATTCAAACAAATATTTCTCATATTGTCTTAAGAAATATAAATAATTTGCTTCTGTGTAAAATAATTTTTCATTTCCATTTGCGCGATTGTAAATGTGATAAATGTTTCCTTTAAACAAGGGGATATGATAATCAGTTGATTTCATGTATCACCTATAATTCTTTGTTTTCTAAAGATGTCATCTTTGTTTTTTCCGCTTTCCCCGCCAACTGCCCACACGCCGCATTTATATCATCGCCCATTGTGCTGCGGAGCATTACTGTTATTTTTCTTTCTCTTAATGA
>JAFGID010000045.1 GCA_016929735.1 Ignavibacteriales bacterium
ATGAAACACATTGTTAAAAATTTCACAGCTCTAGGTGGTCATCATTGTATTTCAACAGCGTACAAACAGGTTTTTCATCATTTAGGACATAAATTCTCTGAAGAAATGATTTTCGGCTTGGCTTCCGCTCTAAATTTCTTCTATTTTGACTTTAAAGTTATGCCATTCCCGATGATTGGTGGAAGAAATAAAATTGGAGAATTTGAAGATAATTTAGAAAAACATACCAACATAAAAGTAACAATACACAAAACTTCCAGCATTAAAAAAGCAAGAGAAGAATTGTATAAACTAATTCAGAATAATATTCCTGTTCCCCTCTATGTTGATATGGCTTATCTCGGTTATTTACATTTACCAAAAGGGGCACACTTCGGTGGACATGCAATTGTTGTTTTCGGAATAGACGAAGAAAAAGGAATCGCCTATGTTTCTGACAGGGATACGAAAGACATTAAAATCACATTATCACAGGATGAAAAACCGGCAGATTTTCACGAAATAAAATTGTCAGATTTAGAAAAAGCACGTTCTTCGAAGCACAAACCGTTTCCAGCTGAAAATAAGTGGATTACATTTGATTTTTCGAATATAAAAAAACTTGACAAATATTCTATTTTAACTGCAATTAAAAAAAATACTGAACAGTTTTTATCACCAAAAATTAAAAATTTAGGTATAAATGGAATAAATCTCTTCGCGAGGAGTATTAAAAATTGTAAAAATTTTCATGATGAAAAATTAAATTTAGCAGCTTTCAATGCTTTTATCATGATAAATCAAATTGGCGGAACAGGTGGTGGCTGTTTTAGACAAATGTATGGAAATTTTTTAATTGAAGCTGCAGGCATAGTAATCAGGAAAAAGCAAGAACTAATATTATTGGGAAACAAATATATTGAATTAAGTGTTGATTGGGATAAAATTGGTGATAAATTTTTAAAAATTGCAAAAACATTAGATAGAGATATTTTGAATGAGATTGAAACAGAACTTGAGGTGATTGCAAAACTTGAGGAAAAAAACATGAAAGCTCTTTTACAAATTGCAAATAATGTATAGGTAAAAATATGAAAAATTTAAAAATGTTTTTGATTTGCACTATCTTACTCTCAAATAATTTTTGGGGGCAAGATAAAAACTTCGATGAACTTGTTCAAATAGGAATAAAGCAAATATACAACCTTCAATTTATGGAAGCGGGTAAAACTTTCGCAGAGGTGAGGAATTTATATCCAAATGATCCTGCGGGCAAATTTTTTGAAGCAATGATTTTATGGTGGAGAATAATGCTTGACTTTGACGAGGAACGGCTTGATAATCTTTTCATAAAAAAGTTGAATGAAGTAATTGAAGATTGCGATAAAATACTTGATAAAGAACCCGACAATGTGAACGCGATGTTTTTAAAAGGTGGTTCACTTGGTTTTCGAGGACGTCTTGCTACAGTTCGAGAAAGCTGGATTGATGCTGCATACGACGGCAAGGATGCTTTACCGCTTGTCTATAAAGCATACGAACTCGACCCCCAAAATGTGGATGTACAATTTGGACTTGGTATTTACAATTACTATGCTGCGGTTATCCCTGAAAAATATGAATTTGTAAAACCACTCATGCTGATGTTTCCTTCTGGCAATAAGAACAAAGGATTAACACAATTAAAAAATGCCGCGACAAATGGAAAATTCACAAAAGCAGAAGCAAAATATTTTTTAATGACACTGTATTATGGATTTGAAGAAGATTATGAATCAGCAATGAAATACGCGAAGCAATTGAAAAACGAATTCCCTGATAATCCCACGTTTGAAAAATATTATGGACGTATTTTAATTAAACAGTCAAAATTTACGGAAGCAAAAAATGGTTTCTCAGCAATAATGAATAAATGTGAGAAAGGATTTGTCGGATACAACAAAAGAGTTAAGAGAGAAGCGTACTTTTACCTTGGTGTAAGCAACTTCCACGAAGCTAAATACGATGTTGCAAAGTTTGGATTTAGAGATTGCTTACAATTATCAAAAGAATTAGATGGAAGTGATGTATCGGGATATCAAATTAATTCGTTATTATATCTGGGAATGATTTACGATAAGTTGGGCATGAGGGATGCAGCAGTTCAAAAATATAAAGAAGTCTTAAAATATAAAAATTATGGTCGCTCACACTCTCTGGCTGAGTCATATTTAAAAGATTCGTATAGGTAATTAAAATGTCGTACTCAAACCTATGCGATGTAATTCACCAATAACCCCCAAAGACGACAAGGCATAATCTAAAGAATACTTATCTATTTTAACTCCAAATCCAATATTTAATCCTGCCAATCCAGTGGTAGTTCCTACCTTTAATTCTTTCCTCTTTTCGTTATCGTAACCAAGTCGTAGTTTAATCACCTCGCTGAACTTAATTTCTGCTCCAATGTCAAAAGGTTTTAAATATTGAAGTACTTCATCCTTTTTTTCATTTAATTTATTTATTCCGAAGTAAAATGTTACAGGCAATTTTTCAAGTGTTTTAGATAGACCCATCTTAATATCAAGAGGTAAATCTTCTCTTGTATCAAAATATGTTGTCAGTTGAGTACCTATATTTAATATAGAAAATCCTATTGAGAAATGGTCGTCAGGAAATTTATATTGTAATCCCAAATCAGTAGCAATTGCAGTTGACTTTCTGTAATCAATTGAAGAATAAATAAATTTTATGTTTGCCCCATACGAGAAATTTTCTGCTATATCATTTGCATAGCCCAATACAAACGCGATATCACCAGCACCAAATTCGCCTGTTTTATTCCCGAAGTCATCTGCCCGAACAAATGTACCATAATTTATATAATGAATTCCGAGAGCAAATCTTCCAATGCCTTCAAAATTATAAGAAGAGGACAGAGTGGCTGCATTAATATCAAGGAGATGTTTGAAAAAAGTAAATGAAACGGGTATGCCTTGAAGTTCTCTTATTGAAGCGGGATTATAAAACATTGCATTAATATCATCGTAACTTGCAACATATCCCCCTGCTAAGGCGGCTGCCCGTGCACCATAATCTGTACGTAAAAATTCAAATGTGTTCTGTGCTTGTATTATATTGCAAATTAAAGTTGCTGTTAATATCAAAGATATTTTTAATTTATTCATAAAATTCTCTATTTTGGTTGTGATATTAATTATAATCCAAAATATCGGCAAGTCAAATATTTATATACATTTTTTATTTGACTTCAAGATTGAATGTTGTTTTTGTACTGCCTAAAAATATATTTAAATATTTGTATTTTTTTAGATCCTCAGAAATTTTTATAAAATTATATCCCTTTTTCAATTCGCAATCTGTAATTGTTTTTTGTATTCCTCTTTCGTCAATACTTAAATTCGCAAAATCTTTACCTGTTGAAAAGAGTATTAATAAATACTCATCATAGCCCTGATTGATTAGCATAGGTTTTTCAAGATAAAAGAGTCTTGATGATAATTTTTCTAAATTGGGAATCGTAAATTTTAAGATGCTTGTAGAAGTTTCACTTTCGTTCCAGATTTTATCAATTGACTTAATAGCGAAATAAATAGTAACTCTCGGGGGTTGTGAAATACTAAAAGTAATCGAATTACTTTTACCCTGTATAAAATCGATAAAATTTCTTTCGCTCGGTTTATCTTCCGGTTTGTTCAATCTATATAACGAATAGTAGCGGATATCATATTCCAGATTCGTTAAATCAGGCTTGCTCCAACTTAATTTTATCCGATTAATTTTATCATCAATAATACTATAATGGAAATTATCAGGTGCATTTGGATTATCTTGAATTAGACAACTCATCCGAGATGGCAAAGATACGTATTTATACAAATCTGTATTGAAATTCTTAACATCGCTATAACGATAAAAAGCAACACCATCAGCATTATTAGCACGTGCAAATTTAATCATATCTTCGAGTTGTGGTTGAATTTCCTTTCTATATGCACCCAAACCAAGAACTAAACTTTTTCCAAACGAATTATTTAACCAGTCCTTCGCAATTACATCAAATTTAGGATTACTTTGAAAATCCCAATACAACTGAGGAACAACGTAATCAATCCATCCCTTTTGCAACCATTTCCTTGTGTCCTGATAAACTTCATAAAAACTTTCCATTCCTCTTGCACCATCAATATTTTTATATATACCGATTGGTGCTACCCCTATTTTGATTGTTGAATTCAATTGCCTTATTTTTGTGTATAAACTTTCAACAAATTTATTTAAATTTTCTCTACGCCAGTCCGACTTATTCATTCCATCACCATAAACTGTGTAGGAATAATTATCATCGAAATTCATTCCTGGATATCTTAAGTAATCAAAATGAATTCCATCAATATCGTAGTTTTTAACTAATTCTTCGATTATATTAATAAGATATGCTCTAACTTCAGGAAGCCCAGGGTCAAGCCAATATGTTGTTGCATTATCGCGAAAATTTTTAATAATCCATTCGGGATTTCTATTCATAACATGCTTTGAACTTTGTAAAAGGTCTTCATTACCTGATGCCAAACAATTAAAAACATTTATCCAGGCATGGATTTCAATTCCTTTTTTACGAGCTAAATCAATTGCATAATTCAATGGGTCATAAATTGAGATCGAATCTGTTGGTCTAATAATAAACTGAGCATAAGGTTCATAAGAAGATTTAAAAAGTACACTTCCATTATGCCTGACTTGAAAATATACTGTATTAAATTTTTTCTTTTTAAGATTATCGAAAATATTTTCTAAATCTTTTTTTTGCGTTTCCGGATCTAATGCAACCGATGGCCAATCAAGCCGATAATTAGTTGCAATCCAGACCGCTCTAGTTTCTCGAGGTAATTGTGCTAATAAAAGTGTGCTTAATAAAAATAAAATCAAATATTTAAGAATATAATTCAAGTTCTACGCCCTATATTATCTGTCCATACATATTGACTTTTAACATATAAGCATCGGGATATTTCAATTTTATTGAATTAAACATTCTATCAGCAAGGTTCTTATCCGAATAAAATCTATAAACAATTGCATAACTGTAATCCGACCCTCGTTCCAGAATAACTATGTGTGGTATGTCAATACCATTAAGGATATAATCCAACACTTTATTTTGAGCATCAAGGTAATCATCCAGTTCTTCAATGGCAATTAAATAGATGGGGTCACTCCCTTCTTTTTCAAAATCAACATATATTTCTGATGTATTTTTTAAAATTTCCTTTACAACTTTTGTCAATTTAACATTTGGATAATCTTGAACAAAGGTTGTAAAATTTTCTAAACTTGTTCCATAAGGCCAATAATCTACGCTCATTCCTTCCGTAAGATATTGCGTATAATCTTGTCCTAAATCAGTAACTTTATGAAAATCGGTTAACAGTTGAACGGCAAAATTGAAATTAAATTCAATCATTTCTATATATTTGCTATCGGGATAATTTTGATACAACTTCTCACCAAAATCTACCATTTCCATTTGAGCCGATAAATCAATGAATGGATATTCTCCCCCCTGCGAGTTTGAATATGCATCCATAAATTTACAATATAACTTAAAGGGTTCTGAACCATATTCATCTATTTGTTTTTCGAGAATTGGGGAACTTACTAAACCAACAACCATACCTTCCGCATAAACAGTAGAAATTCCAATTTCCATCAACTCTTTCTCAAGATTTTCGAATTCGTTGTATTTATCATCTTCAACTAAAATCCAATAGTATTCATCGATTGTCGGATAAAGCTTGAGTATCAAACTATCTCGAAGTTGAAAAATCTCAAGAATCTCTTCTTCGCTAGAGATATCATCCGGAACCGAAATCATTTCGACATATTCTTTTAATAACTTATCAAGTTCTGGTTCACCTTTAGTAAGACTATATAGGATTTTCAAATCTTTTTCTTCTCTTTGTGCACCACAAGCAACAATCATACTAGTAATAGCAATAACAATAATAACTGTGAATAAATTTAATTTCTTCATTTTTTACCTCTGATTAAATATTGTTTATACAAATTTACTATGTGAGACCTTAATCTCAAAAGAATTTGATGAAATTATAAGTAAAATGGTTTTAAAAACAATAAAGATTTTTAAAACTTATTTTCTTTTAAAATATTTTTCACTCTTTTTTATTACAACTTTAATGATTGATTCACCGCTCTCAACATCAATTAATATCTTACCAATTCGAACTGGTAAAACGAACTTAATTTTTCCAGCTCTATTTTTCTTATCTTTAAGCATTATTTTATAAATTTTTGTCGGCGATATTGTTTCAATTTTTATATGAGGTTTTAATAAACTTAAAAATTCCAAAAACTCTAACATATTTTTTTCTTTGAGGTAATTTAATTCGCGGGATAAAAATAGTGAGCAAACAATTCCCCAAACAACCGCCTGTCCATGTTTTATTTTATGTTTTTGTTCAATCTCAAGTGCATGTGCAAATGTATGTCCTAGATTAAGAATTTTCCTAATGCCACTCTCTTTTTCATCTTGCATTACAACAGAAAGTTTAAATTTTATAGATTCATAGATTACTCTTTTTAAAACATCCGGTTCAAGTTTTAGTATTTTGTTCAAATTTAAATTAAGAAAATTATAGAATTTTTCATCTGATAAGAAAGCATATTTAACGACTTCGCCCATTCCGCAAATTATTTCCGATTGATTTAATGTTTTTAAGAAATTCGTATCAATAATGACCGATTTGGGTTGATAAAAGCTACCAATAATATTCTTAGCATCACCAAAATTTACTCCCGTTTTACCTCCTACTGAACTATCAACCGCAGCGAGCAATGTCGTTGGAATTTGAATGTATTGAATACCTCGCATAAACGTTGCGGCAACAAAACCAGCTATATCACCGACAATGCCTCCTCCAATTGCAATGATAAGCGTATCTCGCCCATAGCCCTTTTGAATTAACATATTAAATATTTTTTCTGCTGATGCAATGTTCTTTTCCGACTCTTTTGCGTTAAATAAACAGGTTTCACATTTATTGAAATCAATTTTTATATTATCAAAAATATATCTATGATAATATTTGTCAACATTTTTATCAATAATGAATAAAACATTCCTGTGTAGATTAAGTCTTTCAATTTCATTTGCTAACTGAAGTATTGCATCCTTCCCAATAAAAATATCGTAATTAACTGATGGAATTTTTATTTTAATTTTCTTCATTTATGAACCAAATAATTTTTTTAAAAATTTCATCAATATTTTTACCAAAATTTGAAGAATCAGACCTGACAGTAATATCTGCTTTTTGATAAAATGGCAATCTTTTATTTAACAAGTTATCAATCAACTCAATTAATTTTTCTTTGGGATTTTCAGATAATATTATATCGCGTACTAGAGGTCTGTTTGTTTTGGATTTAATTCGATTATATAAAACATCAATTGATGCTTCAATATATACAATGACACCTGTTCTTTTCATAAATTGTAAATTCTGCCTGTCAACGATTGTTCCCCCACCTAATGATATAACAACTTTATCTTCTTCTGAAATCGTTCGTAGCAATTCTTTCTCTCGTTGCCTAAAATAGTTCTCGCCTTGTTTTTCAAATATTTCAACTATCGGCATATCTTCAAATTTTTCAATTTCTTCATCAAGGTCGCAATATCTCCAACCAAGCATATTTGCAAGCACTGGTCCAATTGTGCTTTTTCCACAACCCATAAAACCCGTAAGATAAATTCTTTTCTCCCTTTTTTGCATCGTCTTTTCAACAATTAAACAATAATAAAAAAGCCGTGATAAAAATCACGGCTCGCAAATTTTTATCATCTAAAAAATAGATAACGATTATCAACGATTTTTGCTTCTTTTTTAATACTCTCAATCCACTGAGAAAAATAACTCTGTTTCTTTGTCATAAGTAATTGGTCTCGCATCAAATTTCTTTGCGCTTTATATAAACCTTCATCTATTTCACTTCTTTTAGTAACTTTAATTATATAACTGCCCCAAAAACCATGAATAGGTTCAGATAATTTATTCAATTCAGCACCTGCAGCATATTTGGCAACTGCGTATTCATTTCCAATTCCAGTAATTACACCTGCAAGTGTAAAACCATTAGCCGAATCTATCTTAGCATCCTTGAATATAATTTTAGCATCAATTAAATTGCCAGTTTGCTTTACTTTGGCATATATATCATTAATAATCCCCTTAATCATTTCAATTTTCTTTTCTCTCATTACAATACTCTGAATACTTGCTTTTAGTTGTTCCAACGGCTGATAACCTTTTTCAATTATTTGTGCAATTTGGACAACTACAAAACCAGATGGAACTCTCATTACATCACTTACGTCTCCCAAGTCATTTTCAAAAGCAAAGTTCAAAATAGCTTTACTGGTTCCAAGTCCGGGAATACTCTGGGCATCTTTAACAAAAGGTGGCGTTTCGATAATTTCGAATTTTGATAATTTCGCTTCATCGTCGAATGTTGTTTCATTTTGGACAAGATAAGAAAAATCACTTGCCTTGTTGTATAAGCTATCGTACGTCCTGCTAGAAGTTTTTACTTTGTTAGTGATTCTCTCAACAACAAATTTTTCATTTGAGCGTTCAGTAACTTTGATTATATGATAACCGTAAAATGTTTTAACTGGTTTTTGTATCTCACCTACTCTGGCAGATAAACAGGCATTCCAAAATTCATCAATCATCATTCCCTTGCCAAACCACCCTAAATCCCCACCTTTTGAGCCACTGTATGTATCTGCAGATTTCTCTTTTGCTAAAGTTTCAAAGTCAGCTCCACTTACAATCTGCTCATAAATATCATCTGCTTCTTTTTTAGCTGTTTCGTCCTCTCCTGCGGAAGAAATCAGAATATGTGAAGCTTTAATAAAGGGATCAGATGATAATAATTTCCTATCTAATTTGTATAAGTTATAACCATCGAAAGAAATAACAGGTCCGACAATCTGTCCAACTTGGGCGTTCCTAAGAGCAGTTACAGAAGCAGGATGAAGTTGGGTAACAGATAATGTGTCTTTTTTATATGGATTATCTGAATATATTTCAACGTAAGTCTTGAATGTGCTTGTATCTGATTGAAGTTTATTAAGTACGTTAGTTAAATCTTTTATAACTGCTAGTGAATCTTTCTTTGAAGGTATATAGTTAAATAATACATATCTTAATGCTCTTTGTTCCTCAAGTTGATAGTCCTCTTTATTGTTGTTATAATATTCCTGAATATCATTATCGCTGACTTGAATAACTGAATCGGGGAACATATTTGTCTGCACGGCAATAAATTGAGCGTCCATTTGTAGCGTTTGTTCAATAAATGCCCTTCTAATTTCAGCTTCACTTACAGTTATTGTTGCCGTAAGATAGCTTGTTAATTTGTCCCGAAGTTTTTGTTCCCTTATTTGTTCCTCAATTTGAATTAATATATCCCTATTCCTCGGATCAGTAATAGCCATATCATACATTTCTCTATTGAACTGTCCGGTTGAATCAATAAAATTCTGTTTTAAAAATTCAGGCGGATTCGGACCCATTATTATATTAACAATTTCCTCATCAGTAACTGCAATATTATATTCTTCCATTTTCTGTCTGAATAATTCTTGTGTAATCAAAGCATCCCAAACCTCATCTCTTAAACGTTCAAGTTGACCTTCATCTAATTCCATACCAGTTTGTTCTTCACGTGTTTTTTTATAATTTTCATAAAGGGCCGAAAATTGCTGATATGTTATTTCAGTTCCATTGACTTCACCAATAAATCTTTCGCCCCCCGAAACTAACTGAGAAATATTCGAATCAGATAAAACCATAAACAAAACGAAAATACCACCTACACCAATAATAAACCAAGGGGCTAAATTTCGCATTCGTGCCATTGCGCCCATAAACATAACTCCTTTAAAACAATTTTTAAAATTAAGATAGCAAATTTAGATACAACCAAGCTAAAAATCAATTTATATTTATTAAATAATAATGTTATTTAAAGTATCTCGAAAACCACGTAAAATGTCATTAATATTCTATCTCGATAAATTTCTGCAAAAACCTTTTAAAAATTCTTTTATTCCCAATAAATAAAAAATCGTAGGTGATAAAAAAAAACATTGACATAAAAAATATTTTTTGTATATATTTGCATAGTCAATTATAACATTTC
>JAFGID010000046.1 GCA_016929735.1 Ignavibacteriales bacterium
ACTAAAAAAACTTTTACTTTCATATAAGTACCCTTATTTAATTTATTGAATTTTCAATTAAATTTTTCTGTTCATCTATTTTTGAGTAATCTAATTCTGAACCTAAAAGACTATGTGGAATTAAATAAATTACTAACAAAATAATAGCAGCCGCTAAAGCCCATCGCTTAGGATGTTTTCCTTTCGTAATAAAAACAAATGCAATAATCCAGACAATAAAAGCTAATAAAGTCTTGCTATCAGTTAAATCATATCCGATTGGAAAGCCAGTCCAAAATTTACCAAAAGCGAAATATTGCATTAATGGTCCAAGAATAAATCCACCAATTATTATAAATAGCATTGTCAACTTAGCAAATTTCATTATGTTTGGTTTTGGGTTGAAAAATTCCATACCCGTTCGTGTAGAAAATAATAAAGCCAAAAACATTGCAATAATATGAGGAATTAAAATAAAAATAGAAATATTACCCTTAAATCTTATAACGCAAGTTTTACTTTCGGGCAACACAATTGTCTTGTCATTCAATTTCAGTTCGACAAAATATTCTAATTTCCCAGCAGGTGGTTGATGGGGAAGGGAAGCAATTAATTCACCATTTTTATGATGCATCTCAATAATTGTCCAATCATCTTTTGTCTTAAAGCGTTTCCAGAATAAATACCCATTGATATTTTTATCGCTTATTTTTACTTTTACAACCTCATCTTTCCCAGTAGTAGCAGAACGATTGAATGAATAGTTTACTACAATACCATCCGATTTAATTTGATAAGACATTGGATAAGTTGGACCTGTAGTTCGTTGATAATATAAAACAGCAATAGTGATTAGAAACGACACGAGCCAGAAAAACCAGATTTTTCTCATATACTAACTAATAATTGAAAAAATATAAAATTTCAAAAAATAATTTAATAAAAGTATTTGAAAATTCGTTAAAATAAAGTAAAAAAAATATCGTTTGTTATTATTTTCTTTTTTTAATTATTTTACATTTGTTCTTTCACAAAATTTTCGAATTCTTGACTTTTTTTATTATTGTTAAGACAAAATTAGTTTATGAAAAAAGTAAAATTATTTTTCGCAAAATACGAATGGTGGATAATTGGATGTTTAGCTTTGGCTGGTTTTATACTTGGTATTATTGGATTCAAATTTTATTTTCTAAAAACCACAGGTGAAACAAAGTCCCTATTTGATCTGATGTACTTGGCATTTCAATTATTTACTTTCGAATCCGGCTCGGTCGAAGGCGATGTTCCTTTAATTTTAGAAATATCAAGATTTCTTGCTCCCTCTGCATTAGCTTTTGCTGCAATTAAAACTTTTTTAACAATTGCTTCTGAACGAATAAAGATGTTTAAATTAAGAACAATGAAAAATCATATTATTGTTTGCAGTTTAAATGAACAAAGTATAAAATTTATACAAGATTTAATTTATAAAAAAAAGAAAATTGTTGTGATAGAAGAAAATGCTGATAATCCAGAAATTGAAGTTTTAAAAAACAATGGCGTATATGTTTTAATCGGGAATCTAACAGATGTAACATTATTAGAAAAATCAAATGTGGCGAGAGCAAAATATTTAATTTGTTTTTCAACCAATGATTCAATCAATATCTCAATAGCTCTTTCAGCATATTATGGAATTAAAAAGCAAAAAATGTCTTCGAGCTGTATTAGTTTTATTAGCGTTTCAAATATAAGAATGTTGTCTAAACTTAAAGATTTAGATTTCTTTATTGATGTTGAAAGAAATAAAATTTTAAACTCTGGACAAATACAAAAATACGAGATACGAACTTTTAATATTTACGAAAGAGCGGCAAGATTAATATTCAATATGTATAGCCCTGATGTTTTTTGTAAAATACAAAACGAAAACGATGAACAAGCTCATGCATTAATTGTCGGATTTAATCAATTAAGCGAAGGATTGATTTTTCAATTTGCCCGAACTGGTCATTATGCAAATTTCAAGAAAATAAAAATATCGTTGCTATCTGACGATGCTGTTCAAATAAATAAATTTATTAAGGAATACCATCATCTTAAAGGGGTTATCGACCTAAGACCAATTAATTTAGATTATGAACAATTCGATTTAAATTTTTTAAAAGAAATCGAGACACCAACCAGAGTTTCAACAATTTATATTTGTATTGATGATGAAAGAGATTGTTTAGACTTTATTCACAAAATTAAATCTTTATTACATTACTCAAATAAAAGTCTAATTGTCTGTCAAAGCACAGCCAAGAGTATTATTAATTTAATACCCGAAAGTAAAGAACAAAACAAGTTAAATGTATACAAGTTTTCGATTTTGGAAGAGACTTGCACTTTTGATTCAATTATTAACGAGACTACAGATGAATTGGCTAGAATAATTCATAATGATTATATGGAAAAATTGGGGGATAAATTAGATCATAAAAGGGACTCGCATCAAATATGGGATTTATTGTCAGATGAGATGAAAAATCAAAATAGAAATCAAGCAGAACATATTTTTATTAAGTTAAGAGCTATAAATTGTGTTGCCAAAACAGTCGGGAATTCTGAATGCATATATGAAATAGAAAAGGATAGTGAAGCAATTGAGAGATTATCGAAGATGGAGCATAATAGATGGTGTGCAGAAATGATCTCCAATGGTTGGGTATATGGACCAGTTAGGGATGTTCAGAAAAAAAATAATCCGGATCTAATACCATACGAAGAATTAAATGAAGAAATAAAGCAATTAGATAGGAATGTTGTTTTAAACATTCCAAATCTTTTAAAGAAAATGAAATTAGAAATTTGTAAATTAAGTTAGAAATATAAAATTTTTTTTGATAGAACAAAATATCATGAGGTAATAATGGAACATTTAGTGTATATCAGTTATTCAACAAAAGATTCAGAAGTTACAAAAAAGATTGTAAAATATCTTGAAGAAGCGGGTGTAAAATGCTGGATGGCTCCACGAGATATCCTTCCTGGAATTGACTGGGCTAAATCAATAATTGATGGAATTGTGACCAGTAAATTAATGTTGCTTATATTTTCAAAAAATTCTAATGAATCGCCTCAAGTACTGAGAGAAGTTGAACGAGCAGTAAATCGTCAAATACCAATAATGCCATTCCGGATTGAGGAAGCACCCATGTCAGGCTCGATGGAATATTTTATAAGTTCTCATCATTGGTTCGATGCTTTTGATAGTCCACTAGAAACGTATCTTGATGATTTAGCAATAAAAATCGGGAGGGTCTTGGATGTCCCAATTAATTTATCTACTAAGGATAAGGGACAGAAGGTAGAAGTAACCGAAAAACAAAAAGATGATTCAACGGCTGCTTCTGTAGTGTTTGAGAAAACGGAACCTGAGGTGACGCCATTCAAACAAGAAACAATAATGAAAGAAGAACCGATAAAGAAAGAAAGCCCTAAAGTAGAAAAACCGGGTACACAACAACCATTATTTGAAAAGAAAAATTCACGGACCTTGCTGATTGTTGGTGTTTCAATCGCAGTATTTTTATTGGCAGCTGCAGCAGCATTTTGGTTTATCAAACCATTAAACGAATTGATTTTTCCGCCTGAGTTACAAGCAAAAGCTGTTCCAAGCAAACCAGCTGATAAACCAGTAATTCAATAATTTTTATAATAAATAAAGATGGCACAATTAAAAGTGTCATCTTTATTTTTACATTCTTCTCCAAACGACCTTATCACCCTCTTTGATGTTGTACTTATCTGTGAAACCCGTTATTACTTCAACTACAAATTGAGCTGGTGCATCAGAGGGATATGATGTTCTTGAGTAAGGGGTTGTATTTTTATGAATTTTGACAATTTCATTTTTTGAGTTTACGAAAATAATATCCAATGAGATCATTGTGTTTGACATCCAAAATGAACGAGGCTCTTCAACAGGAAAGATGAAAAGCATTCCCTGGTTTTCTTCCATTTTATCCCGATACATTAGTCCCTGTTCTCTTTTGCTGTCATCATCAGCTATTTCAATATTTATTGTTGCTATAAAGTCTCCATTACCAGTGTTGAAAGTTAACTCACCTTGTTTTGTGAATTTCACGGTAACCTGATTATCGTTTTTTACCTCTTTATCATTTATAACAACGCTATTTTCTGTTTTTACTTTCTCGTCATCCTTGCAAGAAGAAACGAAAACAGAAAACACTCCACAAAGTAAAAACAAAATGCATGCTTTACTAATTTTCATTTTAGTAACCTAATTTTGTATGAGGAAATAAATTTTATCATTTTCTTTAATATTGTATTTATCACAAAATCCTGCTACAACCTCAACCACATAATAAGCTGGTTTTTCTGAACTGTAAGTATTTTTAGTGAGAGGTTTTGTGTTTTTGTGAATTTTAATAATTTCTTTTTTAGAATTTACAAAAATCATATCAAGTGAAATATATGTGTCTTGCATCCAGAAATTTTGAACTTCTTCAAATAACGAAATAAAAAGCATTCCCTGATTTTCTTCCATATACTTTCTATACATCAGCCCGGTTCTTCTTTTATAATTATCATCTGCCAATTCAATGTTAATTTTCTTTAATGTGTCATTGGTAGAATTTAAGAAAACCAACTCGCCTTGCTTTTTAAAATTTGGCGATACTATCTGATTGTTGTTCAAATTGCTCTCATCTGTTTTTAAAATATTATACATCACCACAAATATTATTGGAATTATTAATGCAATGTAAGGTATGTGTTTTTTTACGTTAGATTTTTTCTTTTTGATTTTTTTTCTTTTCAATTTACTTACAACTTACTAACTTTTGGAAATTTACTAATTATTTCTCTTACAACGGGTAAATCTTTATCGGTTATCTTAAAATCATTTATTGATTGAAATCTTTCGATTCTTATTATTCTATCCTCGTCATTCTTGTACTTAACATACTTAAACCACCTGCCCTTTTTTTCTATCAGGAAAGTATATCCGTCTAAAGTATCACATACATAAGTGGTAATTTTAGCGTTTAACAAAATAATTAACATAAATATAAAAGAACTAAGCAAAATAATAGCTATAACAAAAATTTCATTTTTATCGGCGAAAAAATTAGGTAAAGCGGGAAAAATATTTATTAAATAATTTAAATAAAAGTCAAATAATAAAATTAAAAGATTAAAAACAAATATAAAGTCGGCAAGAGCAATTAATAATTTATTAGTAGATAATCTTACTGCCCCCCATGGGCCGCTTCTTTTTACTGGTTCAATTTTTCTAAATAAGATATATGGACGTTCATATCGCTTTAATTTTAATTCCCAAGATTCAATTAAATATTTGCCTCCTCTATTTAGTAAAACCCAAATAAAAGAAAGAATTGTTGA
>JAFGID010000330.1 GCA_016929735.1 Ignavibacteriales bacterium
AATGTTGGTTCATTTGGTTATCTTTCGGGTAACACGACAAGCGAGCGCTCTGAAACGGCAACTGCGCATACCGCCGACCGTTAGCAACAAGCCAAAAAAACCTCTTCGACAATTTATTAGTTGACTGAAAGACAAAAAAACAACTACGCCGACGCACAAAAGCAGAGTATGGCAGCCCATCCCTGCAACCTTCCCTTCGCTGCCATACACTGCTTTTCTTGCAACCAAAGTGCTTCGTAGATAAGGCATTATCAAAATTAGGAATTGTTTTTTATGATGCATTAGGAAAGATGAAATTTTGTAGCCTCACCCTTACCAAATTGTTATACCTTTGCTTTAATGAAATCTTTTGAGAAAATATTACCTATTGATAATGAGCTTCCTGTTGATTATGCTGACAGGATTGGGTTATCCTATTCTGTTTATGTTTCACAATACCATAAAAAAAATAAAGGACAATTTCTTACACCATCTCCAATTGCTAGATTCATGGGGAAACTGGCAGAATCTAATAAAAACCAAATATCAATACTTGATCCAGGCTGTGGAACTGCCATATTAAGTTGTGCTATAATAGAACACCTGGCTAGTTCTAATTTCGGTTTAGAAACTATAAATCTTGATGCATACGAAATAGACAATGAAATATTTCCATTTACAACGAATGTTTTGAATTATTTAAAGGATTGGTTAAGCAATAAGAACATTTCATTTAATTACAATTTGATTCAGGAAGATTTTATTTTAAAAAATGCAGACGTTTTTAAAAGCGAAATCTCACTTTTTAATAACCATACAACTATAGAATATGACTTTGTGATTTCAAATCCACCTTATTTCAAACTTAATAAAGAAGATAAACGAGCAAAAGCTGCCGAGTCAATTTCCAGCGGACAATCCAATATTTATGCATTGTTCATGGCTGTTTCATCTAAAATGCTCTCTCATAACGGACAATTGATATTTATAACCCCCCGAAGCTACGCTTCAGGCAGATATTTTAAGTCGTTTCGAGAGTTTTTCTTTAGCAATGTTTCTCTTAATCAAATTCATCTTTTCGATTCCCGAAAAGACACATTCAACCGTGACAATGTACTGCAGGAAACATTAATTCTTAAAGCATCCAAAAGTAATTGTATAAAACCTGATGCAATAGTTGCAATAACCAGTACGAAAGGGATTAGTGATTTATCTAGTCCCCGGGTAAAAACTTATCCGCAAAATCAAATCTTGAATTTAAAGAGTAAGGAAAAAATTTTACACATTCCGATTAATGATGAAGAAGAAGAAATTATCGATTTATTTCGTGGCTGGACTGGTTCTCTGAATAAATATAACATACAAATCTCGACAGGGCCTGTTGTTGCTTTCCGGGCAACCGAATATATACAAGAATTATTTGTAAATGAGACTGTTTCTCTTGCTCCATTGATATGGTTACATAATGTGTTTAAGATGCACATTGATTGGCCTGTTCATAAACCAAATAAAGGACAATATATTCAAATTTGTTCGGATAGCCTATCCTTATTGCTCCCCAATAAAAATTATGTTCTTTTGCGCCGCTTCAGTGCAAAAGATGATAAAAGCAGGTTAATAGCTTCACCCTATTTTGCAAAGTTGCAGGATGCTGAATTTGTAGGTATTGAAAACAAGGTTAATTACATTTATAGGCCAAAAGGAGAATTGCAGCGAAACGAAGTTATTGGTTTAGCTGCAATATTTAACAGTAAACTATTTGATAATTATTTTCGAATTTTTAATGGTAATGTTAATGTTAGTGCCACTGAACTAAGAGAAATGCCATTACCTCCATTAGAGCTTATAAAACAAATTGGCGACCAATTAATTCTGTATAATGCAGATTTCTCACAAGAGCTTATTGATAACCTTGTTACCCATACTCTGACAAATATAAACGAACTAGTTCTATGAGCAAACTGACCGAAGCACAAAAAATTCTTGAAGCATTTGGACTACCAAAACCACAACAAAATGAACGCTCAGCACTAACCCTTCTTGCACTCTGCAATATTAAGGAAAAGGATAAATGGAAAGATGCCAAAAAAGTTAGTATGGCAGTTGTTGGGAACAAAGACAATCCAAAGTATGAAGGAGTAATGCGATTCATTGCTGAGCATTATAAAAAGCAATATGCAGAAAATAGTAGAGAAACATTTCGCCGTCAAACCTTACACCAATTTGTCCAAGCTGGTATAGTTGAGCATAATCCTGATAATCCACAATTACCTACAAATAGTAAGGACAACCATTATAGATTATCAGACGATGCCTTGAAAGTTATTCGTGCATTTGGAACAAAAAAATGGAAAGAAGAATTAAAACTATTTATCAAAAATATTGGTTCATTGCAGGCAAAATATAATAAAAGTCGAAATCTGCAAATGATACCTGTTAAACTCGCCAATGGGAAAGAGTTGAAATTTTCACCTGGAAAACATAATCTTGTACAAGCTGCAATAGTTAAAGAATTTGCTACACGGTTTGCACATGGAAGTGAATTGCTTTACGTAGGAGACACCGCAAACAAAGACTTATACGTTGATACAAAATCTATGAGTGCATTAGGAATACCCATTAACCAACATAGTAAATTACCCGATGTTGTTTTATATGACAAAAAACGTAAATGGCTTTTTCTCATTGAAGCCGTTACATCGCATGGCCCCGTTTCACCTAAACGAATTGTTGAGTTAGAAAAAATGCTTAAAAATTGTAAGGCTGGTAAAGTATACGTTTCAGCATTCCCAGATTTTAAAGAATTTAAAAAACATACAGCAGATATAGCATGGGAAACTGAAGTGTGGCTAATGGATTTCCCAGAACACATGATACATTTCAATGGCGACCGTTTTATGGGGCCAAGATAATATATTAAAAAAATGGAAAACCTTGATAATTTACTTGAAGAACTTAGTGTTGGTCGAAAGGAAATAAAGACTGATAGTTATAGTATGTCTATTGGTGAGATTATTAATTTGTATAAAGACGGTGAATTGGAGTTAACTCCAGCATATCAAAGACTATTTAGATGGGAAGACGAGCAAAAATCTAAATTTATTGAATCAATTTTATTAGGAATTCCGTTACCTCCAATATTTGTTGCACAAAAGGAAGGTGGAAAATGGAGTATTGTAGATGGATTGCAAAGAATTTCTACAATTTTACAACTTACAGGCGAATTGACTAATAAGGAACCTTTGGTTTTAACAACTACAAAAAAATTACCTTCCTTAGAAGGATTGACATGGGAAATACTACCAGATGACATAAAAAGAATTCTTAAAAGGGCAAAATTTGGAGTAAACATAATTTTAACTGAAAATAGTATACAAGCGCAATATGAACTTTTCCAAAGGCTCAATACAGGTGGTTTACATTTAGAGCCACAAGAAATACGCAATTGCCTAATAATAATGCTAAATGAAGACTTTTATAATAAAATTAATAAACTTAAAGAATATCCTAGTTTTAAAGACTCTTTAAATTTACTTGACGGTAAATATGAAATAGAATATCATATGGAATTAATACTAAGATATTTTATATCGAAGCATGGGAAAGTTGATTATTCTAAATATAAGATATCTAGCACTTTGTTGAGCGAATTCATTGATAATGAAACAGCAAAATTAATTGAAGATTCAACTTTTAATATTGATGAAGAAATTGATGTTTTCAAAAGAACATTTGATTATTTATATAAAACCTTAAAGGACAAAGTATATAGGAAATTTAACACAGAAAAGCAGGAATTTGAAGGTTCATTTTCTAATTCAAGTTTTGAAGCAATTACTACAGGGGTTGCTTCATATATTGATTATTACGAAATAATGGACGCTCCCGAATTTGAGGAAAAGATTAAAACTCTATATTCTGAGCCTGATTTTTTGGAGTATTCTAAGCGTGGGAACAAAGCTTTATATAGAATAAAAGGTATGGAAGAATTTTCAAAGCGATACTTTGAAATATGAAATATGAACAATTTGAACAAATTCTTGATGAAGATTTAAGTTGGAGAAAAATTGAGATTTCTTCTTTAATTTTTATTGCAAAAGGATCAAGTGAAGAAGTAGTTTTAAAATCAATAATTCTGCTACTTTATGCACATTGGGAAGGATATATAAAGAAAAGTAGTAAACTTTACTTAAAATATATATCCGAAAAAAAAATAAAATTAAATGAGTTATGTAGTAATTTTAAAGCAGTAGCTTTAAAAAGTAATATTTCTCGCTGCATTGAATCAAAAGATAGTTTAACACTTATCAATGAAATTTCTTTTATAAATAAATATATAAAGCTTGATTCAAAGCAATTCTCTATAAATATTAATATTGATAATGATTTTGAAAATGAGTTAATTGATACTGAATCTAATTTAAAACCTAAAGTTTTTAAAAATATTATCTCAATTCTCGGATTAAATTATAAAAAGGCAGTTGAAATTAGAGAGCATTATATTAATAGTCATTTATTAGCGAATCGTAATCTAATTGGACATGGTAGTAAATTTGAAAGTATTGCCAATGATTTTTCCTTGACACTTAAAGATGTTGAAAAGCTTAAAGATATTATTTTTTCAATTATTGATAATTATCGTGATGAATTATTAGAGTATGTAAGGAATGAGTTTTATTTAGTTTCAAATAATGAAGGTCGAATTGAATTTGAAGAAAGTCAAGAAAACCATTTAGAAAAAATCTTTCAAAACGTTGAAAGTTATTATTCATAAATTTCTATTCAATCTGTATACTCACTTGATTCTTTTCCAGGATGATTCGGTCCAAGTTAAAATAAATAATTTCAAATTGATTCTTTCACGATTCTTTTTCGTTATGATTCAATTTGTGTTCAACATTACTTGTTCTATATGGAATCAGAACTCGTTGACATCGTATCTAAACCTTTAGATATGATGTTAGAGTCATTAGATTACACATGTTTCTCAATAATTGCTGATTTTGTCTCATTCATCTAGAAATATGATATGGTTTTTCAACGATATAAATAAAAAGATTAATAATAGGGCTGAGCACGCCAGCGCTCCCTTCCCTTCGCAGTAAGGCACATGCCGCAAACCACACAAGCTGTCGTACAACCAAAGTATGCGGCAAGAGCCTTCCTGCCCGTCCCACCCCTACGCACAAATTAATTGCAGTTCTTTGATTTGTAGGTTTTATTATATTTGATTATAAAAGATGACAATAAAGCAAAATGGCCTGTTGCTAACATGCGGTCATACGCAATTGCCGGACCGAGGGGTTGCTAATGTTGGTTCATTTGGCTATCTTTCGGTTAACACGACAAGCGAGCGCCCTGAAACGGCAACTGCGCATACCGCAGACCGTTAGCTGCAAATGCAGGAGACAAAAACCAGACACAAAAAAGTGTCTTTAAAGATTGGATAAAGCAATGATTAGCCTCAGTTCAGACAAGATACGCAGGCTCTCTGATAAACGGATTTGTGATGAAAGCCAGAGGCACAGGAATCCTGTCCCACACTTCGGCGGCAAAGGCATTCTATACCAAGACAACAACTGAAATTGACTGAACCAAACAAACATATTTTTAGCCGCCCCGTTACTACAGGCCTTAGTGCATCTATTGCAACTGGATTTGATGCTGAACAGCATCTGCAGCTAACATGCGGTCATACGCAATTGCCGGGTCGAAGGGTTGCTAATGTTGGTTCGTTTGGCTATCTTTCGGGTAACACGACAAGCGAGCGCTCAGAAACGGCAACTGCGTATACCGCCGGCCGTTGTGCACAAGTTTAAAAAAAGACCGAATGACAGCCCTAATAGAAAAATTCAAGGTAAACGGAAAAGTTTATATATGGAGGTAC
>JAFGID010000331.1 GCA_016929735.1 Ignavibacteriales bacterium
ATTGCTGGATTTTGTTGCACTTACATTTCTCCTTTCATCTAACCTAACGTTCATTAGGATAATGGCTAGTAGGTTTGCTAAATGAATTCTCCTCTCCCAGATGTTACTATTTCTTTGAATTTCTCAACATTTAGACCCGACTCGATGCTAAAGTATTCATTCCAGTCCTTACAAAAATAGAATCCATATTTAATCTCATAGTTCAATATAGTTCTTAATGTTCCCTTAGACGTGTGATAATTAAAGAGATTTATATTATATAGTATTAACTTGGTTCTAAAATCTTTAATATGAAGATATTGGACAAAGTTATTATCGTTCTCGAACAACCTACAATATTCATCCCAAATTTCCAATGCTTCTTTTTCATAAGGTATAAACAATGATATTGTATCCGCATCAATTAATTTGATACTATCATTAATCGCTTTAAAATTCAAATTTTGAATGAATTGCAAATTTGACTCTGGATTTTGAATGAAAAGATTATTTCTAAATCTTTGGATTTCACTGATCGTTAAATTATAGAAATCACGAATTGCATTATTCTCATTTGAAGTTTTCTCACTGAAAAAGTCCTTTTCGTAGCATTTCATTATTTTTGATTTGCTGTCACCTCGATAAACTTGAGTTGAGCTTTCATCAGGAAAAACAATTAGTTTACATTCTTCTTTTCTTGCATTTCTGTTAATTCTTCCAGCTACTTGCACAATACTATCAAAAGGAGCATACGATCTTAACCCAATATCAAAATCTATATCCACCCCAGCTTCCACAGATTGAGTGGCGATGAGAATAATTTTCATATCTTCTTTTGATTGTTTTAATATAGTTTTTCTCCTCTTTTCCGGTATTGTTGAGTTCAGTAAAAAAAGCTTATATTCTCTAAAATTGTTCTTTGAATTTTGTAAGTTTTCAAATAATAAATATGAATCTATTATTTTGTTCAGAACAACAAGAATTTTTCTGTATCTCTGAGCCGTTAATCTCTGCAAGTATTCTGGAATCTTTTCTTTAGAAATGTCTTTTTGAGGTAATATATCTATTCTTTTAAAAAGAGAGCTATTAAAGACTTCGTCCCGAAATGTGGGATTGAGAAGAGATTTAAAGTCTGCATTATATATGAGTGATTCCAAATTTGGCATGGTGGCACTCATGATTATGAAATGAGTATTGAGAAATTTACTTATTGAATTTATCAAAGATGTAACTTCCGTCCATACTTTATCATTATAGGCTTGGATTTCATCTATCACAACGACACTATTGGCGAGTTGAAAAAAGTTATAATTACTATTTTTATCGTTTCTTAACATCATATCAAAAAACTTAACATGACTCAACATCAAAACAGGTTTATTAAAAAACAAATTATCAATATGTTTTTGATATTCTAATTGTTCCATTGTATCGTAAATTTCATCAGTTTCAAGAGGACTGATGTACCTTGAGTCTAATCTTGTTATATTTTCTTCGCCAGTGAAATGCATAATCGTATCATAAGATTGTTCGATGATATTTATGAAAGGAAAGACATAAAACAGCTTTTTAATATTTCTTTCTTTCATGATTCTTAAAGCCAACCTCATTGAAACATTTGTTTTTCCACCTCCGGTCGGAATATTTAGTAAATAAACATTCGATTTGTTCTCTGAATTCAAATAGGTTTTTAGATTATTTTCTGCTACAATATTAAGTTTCGACCGAAACATATTTAATTTTTCTTCTTTAGATTTATTCAAATTTTCGATTTCATGTATTCCGATTTTTTCTAATTCGGACTGAGAGTTATTTATATCAACATTAAAATTTATAAAATCATCATAGTCGTATTTTAAGTGGAAGTTATCCCAAATCTTAGACTTAACCTCAGATGTAATTGACCGTTGGTCAAATTCTCTTTGTTCTGTAAATTCAGCAGTTGCATAATAATCGGATGATATTAATAATGAATGAAATAGCTTTAGAAAAACAAACATCACCGGATAATCATTTGAAAAATTATCTATCATCTCAATGACATCGTTGTCATTAATATGTCTAAAGAAATTATCTTGTTTCATTCTATCTATTATTTCTTCATCTAAATCCAATTTGAGAAACTCTGCAATTTCACAAATTTTTTCTCTTTTCTCATCAAAATGTAAATCAAGAATTTCATGTTTTAAGTCTTTTAATTTCCCATGGTGCTTTAAGACAGAATATAAAACAATTAAATAGAAAAAGAATTCCTTCTCTGTAATTTCACCGTTAAAGTGAGACTTAAAAAAAGTATAAGTTAAGAAATAAAAACTTTTATCACTATGTGTTTCATTGTTATTTTCTCCATCTAATTTTAGCTGGAATTTTTTAGTAAGCTTACCAACATCATGAAAATAAACAATTTTTTTTAGTCTCTGATAAGTTGAATCTAAATCAAATTCTCGTTCAATACAACTGATCAATTGTTTGATGATGCTTTCAATTTCAAATGTTGAAACAAATTTTTGATAATACTTGATAGTCCTTTCACAATGCTCGATGAATTTCTCTTTAGAAGAGCCGCTTCTGCTCGAATGAGCAAAAGCGGCTACAAGATTCAAATCAACTTCAAATAAATTGAACATAGAATTCTTCATGATCATTTTTCAATTTGCTGAACTTATTGGAAATCATATTTACTTTATAATTCGTCCAAACAAACAGGTCTTTTATGTAAAATCCATTTGAATCAAAATCGAAAGGGAGTTGTTCGAAAATGATAATCGGATTATCCTTATTTGTGAAACGAGAACCTACAAAGCCTTTCAATATCTTTACATCATTTTTCCTAAAAAGACTTTTTACAATTGCAGTATCACTTTGTTCTGATATAGTTTCA
The DNA here is from genome assembly GCA_016929735.1 of Ignavibacteriales bacterium. Classification (GTDB taxonomy): domain Bacteria; phylum Bacteroidota; class Ignavibacteria; order Ignavibacteriales; family Melioribacteraceae; genus JAFGPR01. Next base: position 2,861 of record JAFGID010000331.1, read on the forward strand.
TATTCTTTAAATTCCTCAAAATGTGCAAAGAATTCGTTCTTCCCAAAGTAAAGAGGATAAGAGGTTTCGTAATTTTCCAATTTCATTTTCAATTCATCAGTTTTCTCATCTTCCTTCACAAAAACTCGAAATCCAATCGTTGGTTCTCCCACTAAAATCTGTTCCTGTATCTGCCATGTTGCACCATCTTTATTCTCCCCTTTATTGGCATGTCCAGTGGCATTGTTAAATCCTAATATTGCTTTCTGGAGAGGTTTTTTGAAAAGTGGTTGTATTGCAATTTTCAAATCTTTTAGCTTTTTATAAAAGTCAGGGGGTTTACCTTGCCCAGATTTTGCATATCCTGAAAAACCTAAAATTGCACCAAACAAGCCAAGGACAGCAGGTTTGTGAAGAAAATTATAACTTGTAAAAACGAGATCATTGGCGTCATTCTTTTTGAATAACGCCATTTCTCCGATAAAATCGACCGAGAAAGCTTTCATAACAAGCTCCTACAATTTTTTATCAATTGACCAATCCTCATTATAGCCAACTACTTCAGTTAAATGATGGTTGTAACTGAGTTCGATTGTTGCTCCGAGTTCTTTTTCAGCTAACAATTTTTCAACTTCTGAGAGATCTATTTTTACTTTCCCCTCATCTTTCTTCGTTATCTTTACAAGATTTTTCAAGGTTGGAAGAAATTTTTCTGAGTTTTCCGGAAGCGTAATGAAAAGTAACATGGCATTTTCGCTACCGATTTTAGTTGTAGTATTTAATGACGAGACAGCACTTTTTAGAGCTTTTTTCAAAGTCTCTATGTCACTTGTTGTTATGGATAACTTTTCCTGTATTTCTGCATTATCTTCATAATGATTTGTGATGTTTTTAGGATTTAATGAAAAATCATATACATAGTAACTTTCCAATCCTTTTGATTCATTGCCTAATGTCGAAGAATCACTTTCGGAATCGGTGCTTTTATCATCTCTGTATGGAGATAAAATCTGATTAGAATAGATGATGTTTTCATTTAGACGATTTATTCCATACGAAATCTGAAGAGGTCCGGTTAGAGACAAGTTTTTGTTTCCTTCTTTTCCTTTTCCACTTTTCATTGCAAATGTAATTCCCATAAACTTTATATCAATACAGTCTTTAAAAACTTCAACTGGGTTTTCTTGTTCAAAATGCAAGAATCTTTCTTCTAAAGTTTTAGGTCGATAATCTCCTTTTTCTTCTTTGAATGTTTTCCAGACAAAAACGTCTTTGCCTTGATCAATCCAGAATTTTCTAATCGCATATTTTAGAGCTTTATCGGTTGCATAAATAGTGCCCTTAGAATCAGGTAATCTTCTGGGATTTCCTGTGAAATCAGCATTAAAATTGCTGTGTTCACTTTTAACAACTACCAAACCATAACATCTTTGATTGAAGGTGGCATCATTGCTATTCATTTTACATCTCCTTTATTTTTTTGTTGTTTGGAAAAAGATATTTTTGTCAAAATAGCCTGCATAAAAGAGGATTTTCAAGTCTCTATTAAATTCTTGATCCTGATTATCATAAAGGAAACTCCAAATCTGAGAAAACATTTGATTCAGTTTATCCCAATTAAGAGTTAGTTCATGTTTATAGGCATTGAAAGTTTCTTCTAATTTAATTCCTAAAATCCTGAAATTTGCCACATTTATAAATGGCTCGACCATTGCATGGGTTTTTTGTCCTTTCTTTGACTGATTGAGTAGGTAATAAACTATTTGCCCAATATAATAGGACAAGCTTTCCAAGTCTGTAACTTTGCCAGACTCTTTGATTCTTTCTACTGTTTGCATAAAATAACCTCCTAAGGTTTTGTCTAATTCTAAAAATTGTATTTTTAACTTGTTTAAGTTAGCTGTAGCTAATGCTTCTTTTTCTCTATTATAACAATCTCGTAATCTTCTTTGAAGTGTATGATAATACATGTTAGAAATATCATTGCTGTTTATGCTATCTTTTGCACGATAAACAAAATCAAAGATTTGAGTTCGATAGCGATAAATCAGATTATCTAAATTAGCATTCTTAGTATCGACTTTCTTTGAAAAATAATTGTGTTGCAATTTATATTCAAAGAATAATTCATTTAGTTGCTGCTCTATTTCAAAGATCGATTTTCCATTATAGTCTAATATGAATCCGGAGATGTAATCAAAATTAAGAAGTCCAATATCTCGATTGTATATAATTAAAAAGAAATCGAACATATCATTAGGAGTTTCTAAGGTAACCTCTTTTATTACATCACTAAAAGAAACTTTGGTTAAATCGGTTTTTAACAATATAATTTCTTTTCTTACAAATTCGTCTGTTATGAAAAGTGGGAAAACAGATATTTTTTTCTTATTTAGGAATAATTCCTGGAATTTATAAATTTTCATCGAACAATTATAACAAACTGCCAGATTGTGGTCTGTTTTTCTGTCTAAGTGCAATGTAAATGGCTTTTTGGAATCTAAATTATGGAATGCATTAGGTAACCAAGTTTCAGATTTGTCATTACAGATTGCGCAATTTCTAACAGGATAGCCCTTATCTTTTTTGGGAGGATCTGTTTTGAACAGTTTTTTGCTTAGATAATCTTCATACCAAGATTTGTAGATATTACTATTTTCAATTAGATCGTTAGGAAACTTGAGGATACAATAAACAGAATCAAACATATCTTTGTCTTTTACAAAAGTATTCTTTCTAAACTCATTTAATTTAGTCCAAAACACCTGAAGATTTGAATCCATTGATAACTGTGAAAAAAGTTTTGTGAAGCTATTAAGCTCATTTTCATCGAAATTGATTGGGAGTCCCTTCTTAAAATTTTCTTTATAAGTATTGCTTATCTTTTTGAAGAAAGTCTCTTTGTTTTTCATCAAAGTCTGATAATTGATGTTAAAGATCAAAATGGTATAAGAATTTGTTCCTTTATTACTTCCTATGCTTTTATTCCCTTTTTTATCATTTGAAGGTTTTTGGCTATAGTTATCAATATTTTGAAGAACCTTTTGAAACAATTTAGGCTCATTGCATAATTGTGATATTAGATTTTTTAAATCATCATTGAGTTCAAGCTTGTATTCTTTTGAATTATAATCTGTATTTTCCTTGTTACGCTTTCCATCTAAAGTGAGGATTAATTTACCATCCTTTTCTGCAATGTCCTTAAAAACAAAATAGCTCTTATCAATTTCAATTTCTGTCATATCATTATTAACCGGAATTACAAATATTGGCTTATCTATTTTTTGATTCTCTTTTTGGATCAATTCATATATTCCATTTTCTTCCAGTTTTTTTGAGAAATCTACTACTTCTTTCAACATTTTCTCCCCTCCTCAAACCCCATCTCCATCTGTTCATTCATCATTTCAATCCTCCTTCAACCAACTTTTATCTGGGTTAAAATCCTGCTGC
>JAFGID010000047.1 GCA_016929735.1 Ignavibacteriales bacterium
AAGAAAATCAAAAATTTCTTATGTCAACAATTTTTATGGTGCCATGTCTATCTTTGTTAGAAAAAACCTTTCTGGCACAAATAAACTTTTACCCTTAATAATAAAGATTGGAATTTTTATAAGGAAGTCATTATCTTATCTGAAAAGGATATTACGATCATTCTCCTTTGTAATAATTGATGTAATATTGATTTACTTTTCCTTAATCCTTTCTGTTAAGTTAAGGTTTGACATTTTCCCTACAGATGATTATTTATTCATCATAACAGTATATGTTATAATATGGATTTTACTTCTTATTATTTTTGGTATTTATAGTAAAAGATATAAACATTCGATTAAACAAACATTCAATGCTATTCTAACTGGATTTTTTATTAATTCATCAATAACATATTTCTTTAAAGAATATGCATTTTCGAGAGGCGTAGTGTTAGCATCAACTGGTTTCTCTTTAGCTTTTTTAATACTTTTTAAAAGTGTGATCAATTCTATTATTTTTTTCAGAAAAAAGAATATTACTTTGAAAAAGATAAATCTACTGGTAATTGGGAAGAAGCAATTAAATCAGAATTTGGAAGATAAACTTTTAGCTAAATACGATATTCATTACTTTAATAAAATAATGAAACAACCAACAATATTAAATTTGGAGGAATTTATAAAATTTAAAGGAATTAATGAAGTCCTCCTAACAGATGATACTTTTTCCAATAAGGAAATATTATCCCTGATGAACGATATTAAAAATAGAAAAATTCAATTCAAAGTAATTCCAACCGGTAAAGATCTGATTTTATCAAAGCTACATTCAAAAATAGATGATATCAATTTAATCGAGATTGAATATAATATCAATAACAAATTAAACATCTTCTTAAAAAGAACCTTTGATTTATTACTTTCCTTACTAATGTTGATTTTTATCTACCCGTTTGTATTTTTATATAAAAAAATTTTCAAGAAAGAATTGTCAACACATTCTTCAAAGCTGCTTTTAATCCCAAAAGTATTTAGTGGTAAATTTAGTTTTGTTGGAATGCCAATCTGGTATTTTAGAAGTGATAGCGACAATTTAGGTAAAAAAGGTCTTACGGGTCTAATACAATTAAATCACGACAAGAATCTATCTCCAGAAGAAATGGATAACTATATTCTTTACTATGCAAAAAACCAAAGTATTACATTAGATATTGAAATACTATTAAAAACACTTTTCTCGTTTTTTAAATATCGAAATATTAAAAAGAAAAGTTCCTAATAAAAGAGGTTATTTATGGCAAAGACAATTTTAGAATTTGAAAAACCAATTGCAGAATTAGAACAAAAAATCAACGAGTTAAGACAATATGAAGATAACCTTGATATAAAAAATGAAGTTTACGAATTAGAACGAAAAATTAATAAGTTAAAACAGGAGATTTATAGCAATCTAACTCGTTGGCAAAAAGTTCAATTAGCAAGACACCCAGAGAGACCTTATACGCTTGACTATATAAATTATATGACAGAAGATTTTATCGAATTACATGGAGATAGACTCTTTAAGGATGATAAAGCCATAGTCGGAGGATTTGCAAAACTAGGGAAATATAAGGTTTTAATTATTGGTCACCAAAAAGGTAGGGATACAAAATCAAATCTATATAGAAATTTTGGAATGACGAATCCTGAAGGATATAGGAAAGCATTAAGATTGATGAAATTAGCTGAAAAATTTAATCTTCCAATAATTTCTCTGATTGATACACCGGGTGCATATCCGGGTATTGAAGCTGAAGAAAGAGGACAAGCAGAAGCAATTGCAAGAAATCTATTTGAAATGAGTAGAATTAAAGTGCCGATTATTATTGTAATAATTGGTGAAGGGGCAAGTGGTGGTGCTCTTGGAATCGGTGTAGGGGATAGAATTCTAATGTTACAAAATACTTGGTACTCTGTTATAAGTCCTGAATCTTGCTCCAGTATTTTATGGCGTAGCTGGGATTACAAAGAGCAGGCTGCCGAAGCATTAAAGCTAACTCCCGAAGATTTAATTCAACAAAAAATAATTGATAGAATTATTGAAGAACCATTAGGAGGAGCCCATAAGGCACCGCAACAAATTGCATATCATCTAAAAGAAATTTTAATTGAAGAACTTGATAAGTTAACAAAATTAAAACCAGAAAAACTTATCCAAAATCGAATTGAAAAATTTGGGCAAATGGGTGTTGTTAAGGAATAAATGATGTTAATAAATAAAACAAAAATTCGTGTCAGATATGCAGATACTGATAAAATGCAGATTGTATATAACGGGAAATATTTAGAATATTTCGAAGTAGGTAGAACAGAACTATTACGAAATCTTGGACTGCCTTATTCCGAAATAGAGAAAAAAGGATACCAACTCCCTCTTGTTGAAGCGTTTGTAAAATATAATAAACCAGCTCTTTATGATGATATACTCGAAATTGAAGCAAAAATTGAAAAATTAAATTCAGCAGTATTACAAATTGACTACAAAATTTCTAGAAAAGATGAAAATCAAATTCTTGTTTTTGGTTATACAACTCACGTTTTTATAAATATAAAAAGCAAGAAAGCAACTAAACCACCTGATTTTTTTCTTGAATTACTGAATAAAAAGCCTGTAACTTTATAAAATAATTGAATTTAAGTATATAATTACTTAAGTTTGTATTTACATTTTAGAATTATCAAAAAATGAGGTAAAAAATGACTAAAGCAGATATCGTAGAAAAAGTAGCTGAAGGAACTGGTTTAACCAAACTTGAAACTGAAGCAATTATTGAAGGATTTTTAAATACTTTGGTAAAATCACTCCGCGAAGGTAACCGTATTGAAATTAGAGGTTTCGGTAGTTTCAAAATTAAAGAAAAAAGTGAACGCTATGCAAGAAATCCAAGAACTGGTGAGAAAGTATTAGTTCCTCAACAATTCGTGCCGGTGTTTAAATTTTCAAAGGATTTCAAACAAGCAGTTGATCGTGGGATGAAAGAAAATAAGAGTAATTAAATCAACAGATATTAAATAAACTCTTCTTATTTATCATTGTTTTCTAAAAAATTAATTTTAGAAAAGCATTATTTATTTTAAGTTAAATTTCGTATTGTATAATTGGAGGTAATTATATGCCTTGTGGCAAAAAAAGAAAACGACACAAAATGTCTACTCATAAGAGAAAGAAAAGACTTAGAAAGAATAGACATAAAAAGAAATTGCGATAATTAAAGCCAACTTAGCTCAGCTGGTAGAGCAGCTCATTCGTAATGAGCAGGTCATCGGTTCAAGTCCGATAGTTGGCTCTCCTATCTAATTTCATATTATAACAATCCAAATAAAAAAACATACATAAAATCAATTAGTTCTTCGCTTAGAATATAATTAGCCTAAAATTTCTTTAATTATAACTTCAAATAATGTAATAACTTAACACAGATCTATAATATTAAATATGAGCCAAAAAGTTTATTGCGTTAGATTAACTACATTTAGCATAAATTTGCTTAAAAATAGGGATATTTAAGTATTTTTCCTCATTTTTTACTTGACTTTCCCAAAAAAAAGTAGTTATTTTGCATACAAGTGGGTAAAAGTGTTGTAAAATCCCATGAATTACCATAATCTAACTTGAGGCAAGTCATGTTTATAGGAAGTTTTAATTACTCAATTGATAATAAAGGGCGCATAAGTATTCCTGCAAAGTTTAGAAAATATGTTTCGCAGGAATCGAATGACACCTACATAATGACACGGGGAACAGTTCAGTGTATTGATATCTATCCTTTAGAACGATGGAAAGAACTTGTTGCAAGTAAATTAGAAGAATTAAATTCTTTCGACCCACAGGAGGCAATGTTTCTTCGTATGTTTCTGCAGGAAGCTGCCGAAGATAGTCTTGATGCGCAAAGCAGACTAATAATTCCGAAAAAATTAATTGAATTTTCAAAAATTGAAAAAGAGGTTTTCATACTCGGTGCAATAAAAAAGATTGAAGTTTGGAATCCAAAAATTTATGACGAATATATTTC
>JAFGID010000332.1 GCA_016929735.1 Ignavibacteriales bacterium
AAACGCCGGACTTGAAACTGTCATGATAACAGGGCATGTTGAAAAAAGATGGCCTCACCTTATAGAGGGCAGAAAAAAACACGCCGACTTCGTCATAAAAAATCTCGACGAATTGGCGTGTTAGTCCGCTTTTATCCTAAGAGCCGAAATCAGAGGACAGTGATTCTCGCCTTCAGAGAAGGTTTTTCAGGCTCATATATTTCCACGAAATAAACTCCGGCTCCGAGATTGCCGATCTCAAGAGAATTTATACCTTTAACTCCTGTTATTTCACTGTATTCAGCTACTGTCCTGCCGGTGATGTCGGATATTGAGGCGTTGTAAATTCCGTCCTGAGGCAGGACAAGAAATACTGTGGAATAGGGTCTTAGGACCGAAGGGTATACCATGAAAGTTTCCAATGAAACATTCTCGGGGATTTCTTCGATTCCCAATGTCCACGGCGCGTCTATCCAGAGGTCGGAATGGTTGTAACCTGCGTAAAGCACGGCACTGCCCGATCCCGTCGCTCCCGGCGAGTAGCATAATCTCGGGCTTGTCCCGTCTGCAAAGAAATGACTGGGATGGTTGTTTATGGGAGCAGACTGAAAATTCCAGCTCGTGTGGTTGGAACCTGCCGCCCACCCCCAGAAAATCTTCGTCGTGTCATACTGGTTGTCGTGGTAGAGGTATGTCATGTTTACATACATGTTGCCGAACGATTTGTAAAACCTTATGTCAGTCGGTGTTTCCATGAAAAAGGGGACGTTGGTTCCAAAACGATTTGACAAAACAGTATAAAAGGGACAGGTTTAACAAGTAGAATAACAGGGGTTGTTGGTTCAAAAATAGTTTTAATGGGCAGTATAAATGGATTGTCTATTGTTATCCCAAAAAAAGGTTGGATGAAAGCGGCGCTTTAGTCAGGTGATGGGTAGGGGCATTGTAAAATTACCAATTGTAAATATAAGAGGACCTCTTTGGGGCTTAAGGCAGACTGTGAAATCCAACAGTGTATTCTGTGATGCAGGTCTGGCAAGATTTTTTGGTATGACACTCTCCATAAAATTGATTGGTTTTTTCTAATGCGTTGTAGGAGAAAAAAATCTGCTCTAAGCGTTTTAGAACCAACGTCCCCTAAAAACAAAAGCCCCACAAGGTTCTTATGGAGCACTTATCGCATTTCCGCTTGGAGAAAAATTTGTTCTCTGTGAATTTGAATCGCAGCGTTTCCAACCTGAAATAAAAACAGAAAGCATTTGGTATGTTTCTATGGGATGCGGTCAACCAATTACTGATCCATTTTTGGCTTTAATGAGACAAATATTTTGGCACAATAAAATACCAACATGCGATGAAGCAACATTTGTTGTTTGTTGGGCTTTAGATCACGCAATAAATTGTAATCCTGGTGGAATAAAGGGACCTATTAATATTGCTGTTTTAAAAAACAATAAAATTGGAACAAAAAATGAGATGAAAGCAGAATTAATTAATGAAATTACTATGGAAGAACACAAATGTAGTCTTAATGGGATGATTGAATATATACGAAAGTATAAACATATGAATAATGAAACACACGATTCCACATTACCCAAGCCAGAAAATTCATAATTTTCTGAAAATCAATCCTTCTTCTTCTCAAATTTCTTTTTTGGTTTTGTCTTCAGCAAAATTTTGACCACATTTTTAAAATCATTTTCTTGCAATTTGATTTTCTTTTGAAATTTATTTGTTTTCTTTTTTTTTGCCTTCATGTATTTATCAACTCCTTGTAGCTCAATCTGCCTTTGCAATTATACAGCAATTTGTCAAATTTTTCATTTGAATCAAGTTCCATGTTGTTGTAGCGATATGCAAGTGTGTTCAAATATTTGTCCACGTGTTTATCACTCATGCTGTGGTAAATACCGATATACATTCTTTTGAACAAAGACCAATAACCTTCAATCGTATTTGTGTGAATTTTGCCATTCACATATTCGCCTTTACTGTGTTTTATGAACTGATGTTTGTATTTGAAATGCAAATTATTGTAACCGAACCATTCGTCTGTATAAATTTTTGTCCCTTTTGCAACACGACTTTCAATTTGTGGTTTTATTGTATCACTTGAAGCATTATCAATTTTGAAAGCAACAACTTGAGCATTTGATTCCTTTGTTTTTCTTTGCACTATACCGAGAACAACGGATTTGTCTTTTGTGTTTCTGCCTTGAGTGCCTTCCAATTTTTTGCTGTTATGCTTGTTCTTGTATTTGCCGCCAATATATGTTTCATCAATTTCAACAGGCTTTTTGAATTTGTTATCTTTGGCAACAAAATTTTCTGTTGCTCTTCTTATTCTATGAGCCAAAAACCATGCAGTCTTTTGTGTAACTTTCAAATCTTTTGCAAGCTGAACACTTGAGATTCCTTTTGAATGTGAAGTCAGCAAAAATATTGCCATGAACCATTTGCGCAAAGACAGTTTTGATTCTTCAAAAATTGTTCCAGATTTTGCATTGAACTTTTTTCTGCAATTTGAACATTTGATGTCTATTTGATTTTTCAATCTGTAAAACTCTGCATGACTTTCTGAAACTCCGCAATGTGGACAAAAAATCCCGTCTTCCCATTTCAAGCTTTCCAAATATTGATAACAATCAATTTCTGTTTTGAAAGTTTCAACAACTTCCAAGATATTTTTGAACTCAAAATTTTGCATTTTTTGTCTCCTTTTTTATAATTATAATATAACATAAGTTTATCTATATGTCAACAATTATTATCAATAATATTGCAATATATAATATTTGCAAAAATATATTGACAATTTGCAAAAATGTAATATAATACTGTTTATGGAGCACAAATTGAGGAAACAAGTAAGACAAATTTTGCGTGAATATATGTATAAAAATGAGATCAATCAAACGCAACTTGCGCAAAAACTTGAGATTGACCGTTCACTTGTCAGTCAAATCATAAATGAAAAACAAAATATTTCCCTCGACAGATTGGAAGAATATTGCAATAAATTGGGTGTGGAGTTGCAAATACAAATTGATTGGGAAAATATAGATCAAATCAGGCAATTAGAAGGAGAAAAAAATGAATAATGCAGAAAACATTTCTGAATTATCTTTATACAAATTGTCTGATACTTTATTTTCAAAAACGAATAATATTTTGAGAACTGCTAAAACCGAAGAAGATTTAAGAATTGGTTTTGAAAAAATACTTGATCCGATTAAAGAACAGCTAAAAATTACCTATTCAAATCCAAAATATGAAAAATCAGTTGGCACTGGATTTTCAGACGCAATGCACGGACAAGTGATTATTGAATATGAACCTCCCAATTCTTTTAAATATGAAAGAAATATTAATCACGCTTATGAACAATTGATTGGTTATATGACAGATGAGTTAAAAACAATTGATAATAAACGTTTAATAGGTGTTGGTTTTGATGGGATACAAATCTTTTTTGTTCAATACAATGAAAAAACAATAAAAAAAATTGAAAAATCTAAATTTATATTACAAGGGCCATATAATTTTAATACTGAAAGTGCAAAAACGTTTTTAATATATTTACGATCTTTATCCCGTTTTCCTTTAAATGCTGATAATTTGGCAAATAAATTTGGTCCAAAAAGCAAAATTGCACAAGAAACAATAACTGCTTTTATTAATGCTTTAAATAATTGGGGAGATGAAACACATAAAAATACTTATTTTAATGAATGGAAAAGACTTTTTGGTATTGTATATGGGGAAAAATTTTCTGATACAACTCAAAAAAAAGAACTCACAGCTTTATCAAATGAATATAATTTGAGTAACAATATTGATTTTCAAAAACTGCTATTTTGTGTACATACGTATTTTGCGTTGATAATGAAATTAATAGCTGCTGAAATATTAACTTTAAAAGTAACTTCTTTCAATACGACCCTTTCAAACCAATTTACACATGCAACAAGTGATGAGTTATTAAAACTTCTTGAGGATATTGAGAATGGTGGAATTTATTCACGCAGAGGTATAAGAAATTTTTTGGAAGGTGATTTTTTTAGATGGTATTTGTATGCTTTTGATTCGCCAGAACTACAAGATTCTATAAAAAATATTACAAGGTGTCTTTCTGAATTTGAACCAGCAACAACTACCATTGATCCTTTTGCAACTCGTGACCTTTTAAAAAAACTGTACCAATATCTTATCCCAAAAGATGTACGGCATAAACTTGGTGAATATTATACTCCTGATTGGTTAGCAGAATTGTTGATAAAAGAAGTCGGTTATAATGGCAATACATTAAAAAGATTTTTAGATCCAGCATGTGGATCAGGAACATTTCTTGTAATTGCTATACAAAAAGCTAAAGAACATGGACAAAAAGAAAACCTACCTCCTTTGGAAATTGCAAAAAGAATTGTTGCAAATATTTGGGGATTTGATTTGAACCCCTTGGCTGTAATCGCTTCAAGAACAAATTATATATTTGCATTAGGAGATATGATTAATAAATTGGAAAATATTGAGATTCCCATTTATTTGACAGATTCGGTTCTAACACCTACAAGAACATCCACTGGCATTCTTGGTGAATCACTTGATATTAATACATCTGTCGGTGAATTTAAAATTCCTAAAGAATGGATAAACAATCAAGGTTTATTGTTATCGTATGCTGTGCCAATAATTGAAGAAATGACAACAAATCAATATTCATACGAAGATGCCAAAAACAGAATGAAAAAAGAGGGTTTGATTTTCAACAGTAATGAAAATATTGTTTCAACTTTTTATAATAAAATTTTGAAACTTGAGCAAGAAAATAAAAATGGAATTTGGGCAAGATTTCTAAAAAATGCTTTTGCCCCAATGATGGCAGGAAAATTTGATTTTGTTGTTGGTAATCCACCTTGGATTTTGTGGGAATACTTATCACAGGAATATAGAGGAGCAACACAAAGTTTGTGGGAAAATTATGGCCTTACCAGAATTGGAAAAACGAGGAATGTTCTCATTAGAGGTCGCAGAGATTTTTCAATGCTTTTTACATATGCGTCTGCTGATTATTACTTAAAAGAAAAGGCAAAATTAGGGTTTCTCATTACTCAAGAAGTTTTTAAATCTAAAGGAGCTGGTGAAGGATTCAGACGTTTTCAATTTGGAGAAGGGAAATTTGTTAAGATAATAAAAGCACATGATTTAGTTTCTATTCAACCATTTGAAGGGGCTACAAATAAAACAGCGGCAATAATTCTTAAAAAAGAAGAGAAAACCGAATATCCTTTACCATATTTTATTTGGACCAAGAAAAAAGGAGTTGGTAAAATATCTACAGATAAATTATTAAACGAAGTTTTGCCGTTATTACAAAAGAAAAAATATTATGCTAAACCTATTGGTTCTAACATCGGAGCATGGCGAACACAAGATATAGAAGCAGAAACTACATCAATAATTGAGGGTAAGAATTTTTATAAAGCGCATAGAGGTACTGCTATTGATCCGTATGGTATCTTTTGGTTAAAAATTGTGCAGATTAAATCTAACAATACAATTCTCATTAATAATTTAGTAAAACATAGTAGGAAAAATATTCCCCAAAAAGAAGCTATAATTGAAAATGATTTAGTTTATCCTGGAATTAGAGGTTCGGATATCGCTAGATGGCAAGCAGAATTTCAAATCTACACATTAATTACTCATCCAGGGAGTCAACAACCATATAATGAAGCGATTATGAAAAATAAATGGCCACGAACATTTAGTTATCTAACTCAATTTAAAGAAATACTTATGGACAGAGGAGTCTATAAACACTTCCATGAAAAAGCAAATAACCCATTTTACGGTCAAAGAGATTTTGGCAATTATACTTTTTCAAATTACAAAGTAGTTTGGAAAAGAATGAGTAATGACATTTTTGCCGCTGTAGTTTCAGAATTTAAAACACTTTACGGTTATAAAAAAGCCATTCCCTTAGATACAACTTCTTTTTTCGCTATAAGCAATGAAATCGAAGCTCATTATCTTTGTGCCATTATAAATTCAAATCCATTTCGTAATTTTATCAAATCATTTTCTTCTGCTGGTCGCGGTTTTGGTACTCCTTCAGTAATGGAGCATGTGGGTATTCCAAAATTCGATAAAAACAATAACATTCATCAACAACTTGCTGAAAACTCAAAACAATGTCATGATTTAAAATTAAAAAACAAAAATGATGAAATATTAAAATTAGAAGAAGAAAATAATAAACTTGCACTAAAACTTTTAGATAAAAAATAATTTTCAAAATTGTTTTTGTATTGAAACAACTTAAAGAAATATAGTTAATAAATGATTTTCTCAGATATGTTTCAAAAGTATTCAAAAGTTTTGCATAAAGAATTTCAAAATATTTTTGAGAAATGTTTGATAAATCAATCACATTCTGGAAATTTATTGTTGTGTTTTTTGAATGGCTTTTATTCAGAAATTGTTGCAAATAAAAATTCACAAAATTGTGAAAAATTAAGCCCATATTGTTTTGGTCCAAATTGGGAAGGATATTCAGAACAAACTCATTATGATTTTATTAATCTTTATCGTCGTTATTTTTGTTGTAATGCTCCTTCAAAAGAATATCTAAAACAAGTTAAATATTCACCCGAAAGAATTGAAATTATAAATAAATTATCAAGCGATGAAGGATTAACAATCCAAGTTGAAATGTTGATATATTTAAAATTTTGGGAAATGGACATGGTTATCAAAAAGTTATATGAATTAACCAGAATTATTAATGGTGAAGATTATGATTGGCATTTTAAAATTGCAGAATCAAATAGAGATGATAAAGCAACCGGTAAAAGACAAGATATAATCAGAATACTTATACGAAAAAGAATAAAAGAAAAATCTCCATTATTATCAAAATGGATAATACAAAGTTATAATACTCAAATCAGAAATTCTATAGCTCATTCAAATTTTTCAATACACAATAGATTTATTCAACTCAATAATTACATTGAAAAAGACCCAGAATCTCAAATCTTCGGTATTACATTTGATGAATGGTATAAAATATTTCATAAAACGCTTGTTTTACACAATGAATTAATTTGGTTGAAAAATCGTGTTTTTGAGCATTATGCACAAAAATATTTACAAGGCGAAATTATTGAAATTCAAATTACTGAAATTGAAGAAAAAAAAAGATATGGTCAATTAGAATACCGAAAAGAAGTAAAAGATTGGGTGTGGAAGAATAATTAAAAAATAGATTATATATTTTACTATCTAGAAGTCTTAATAGCACCCATAGATATTTTTTCTTGTTCTACAATATATTCATTTTTACACTCAGGACAAATTCTAATTTTGTCAATGTTTGTTTTAACCAATGGCCCCACATGAATTAATCTATTATCTTTGTCCCAACATCTAGAACAATAAGCATCTGGTTTCCCTTGCATATAATAAAAAGGTTCTTTAAATTCAAGTTTTTCTTTTGTTTCTAATAAATTATTAAGTTTCTGTATTTGACTGATTTTGTTATCAATTTCATTTTTTAATTCAGAAATATTGATTTTTGCATCAGCCAAAATGTTCATCAAATCTGCAATCTTCAGAGTATATTCAGCATTTTTCATTATTGAAAATGATTTACTCATCGATTCAGTAATTGATAATGCTGTTTGTATACTTGTTAATAAAGTGGCAATGTAATCCATAAATCCTCCTGTCTAGATTTAGAAAAAATTGCTTTTATTTCGTATGATATTAAATATTAGTGTTTTGTCAATATGTTTAATTAATATTTATTGAATAAAAATTTATTTAGTTATACATTTTTAATGTATATTACATAATTTATTAACTTTAATGAGAAAGGTTGCGGAATCATTCAGCGAAATTGACCTCAGCTTGAGAGGAAACAAATATCTTTGAAGCAGTTTGAAACATTTTTTCCTTAGACAGTTTCCAGGCAGAATAACGCAAAATTTTGGCAGCAGCAAGATTTTCTTTTCTTTGGCTTAATATTTCCTCCTTTCTACCCATAAAAGCTTGTAACGGAGTAACATAGTTTAAAGAACTATGCGGTTCGTTGTT
>JAFGID010000333.1 GCA_016929735.1 Ignavibacteriales bacterium
TCAGGCATAGAAATAATAAACGCATCAAAGAAATTTGATTTAAACACAATTTTATCTTATTCGCTGGAGTTAGATAAGGATTTGCTATTACAAAATGTAGCTTGAGTTTACCGCTTTTTAAGCAAATTAAAATATAGATTTAAGATTTTTATCGTTAGAATCAGCTGATCAGTTTAGATACTTCTTTTAGAAAATCTTCGATCCTACCAGAGAAATTACAAATTCTTCTTTTGGATCGTGTAGATGATGAGGAAAATTGGTGAGATCTTGACCACGGTAGTCTGTTTTATGATGCGGGGCTGAATCTGCCCAGATAATTGTTCGATCTGTTTTATCGGTCAAAATATAACTATAATTTAAAATCGATAGCTCATAGAAGTAGAAATCATAATCTTCCTGAATTATTAAATGATACTCACCCTGTTCGATGGTTACTTTAAAATACAACCGATTGGTTAATAAAACGCTTTCAATTTCTGATATATAATCTGAATGAAATTTTTCATCGCCATGAAATGTAATGGTGATTAGATCATAAATATTCCAGCAGCGGTCAAGAATAACTTGCTCCTGGTGTTTATCAGAAAGCATAAGCAACACTTTTGATAGAAAATTTCGACTGGAATAAACGAAAATAACTTCGATAACAGCTCGCCCAGGTCAAAAAATCTGGGGTATCTTCTGCAGGTGTCCCCACGATAATTTTGAAGAAAACTTCCGAGCGCATTTTATATTTTTTCTCGTAGTGGTACAATTCTTCCGCCAATTTGTTCAAGGCATCATCTTCGGAAATATTCCGCTTTGATACTTTTTCAATGAATTCTTCTTTGGTCATCTTTTGTGCCTGATCCATTATTTTGCCTCATGGAATTTTGTGCTTACTCACTAATCTTGAACGGCTTAATATACTAAATAATCGAACGAATGTCAATTAAAAATTTAGCATTATTTATATGTGAACGTGCTGGCGGATCTTGTAGTAGTGCGCATTAAATCCTACAATATTTGAACATCTACGATGTTTTTTTGGTCATTGAAATTTGAAATTTATTTGTTTTTTGGGTTTTGGAAATTGCCTGCCAGCTTAACACGGCTAATATTTTTATTATTTTTACATGACATTAAATTTTTTATTGACAATTCAAATAAAATATTTTATATTGAAAAGCAATTAAAATTTCATGATTATAAATTCGCAACCACCTTTAATTTGAATCATGATGAATCAACAATGAATTGTCCCAGTTGTGGCTGACGGCTGAAATAAAGAGTAAAAAAATGTCGACGAAAAATGAAATTAAGGAGATCTTTTAGTGGTTATAAAATTTTCTCGACATGCAAAGCGAAGGGCAAAACTTTATAATATTTCGGAAGATATAGTAATTAATATTTTGGAAAATTTAGAACTTAGTGAAGGCGAGCATGAAATAATAAGAGATGTTTCTGGTTTTAAATATCCTCTAAAAATTGTAGTAACAGTGGAGAACGATATTGCGACAGTCGTAACAAACTATCCGTTAAAAAAGGGAAGAAGATCATGAAAGTACATTACGATAAAGAAGTAGATGCGTTGTATATCGAATTAAGCAATCAAACGCCTGATGGGGTTGTAGAAATTGCAGAAGGAGTAAATATTGATACAACGACTGATGGGAAGCTTTCAGGCATAGAAATAATAAATGCATCGAAGAAATTTGATTTAAATACAATTTTATCTTACACGCTGGAATTAGATAAGGATTTGCTATTGCATAAAGTAGCTTGAGCGGCTTCAATGTGTAATTAAAATTCAAGTTATAATAATTGAATATCTACGATGTTTTTTTCAAACGTTTCGCTCATTGAATTTTGAAATTTATTTGTTATTTGCCATTTTTTTTGGGGAATCATGCCGAAGGCAGATGCGTCCTTTGGCGCATTTGCCTACCAGGTCAATACGGCTAATATTTTTATTATTTTAAAAAGGAATAAAATTTTCTCATGACAATCAAACTGAAATCTTGTAAATTAATATCAAACAATTAAAGAGTTATAACCGCATCTGATTTGAAGGAGTAAATAAATGCCCACCGTTATTCATAAAAGCAAGATAGTTCAACAATTGAGAGAATTAAATGTAATCGAAAGATTAAACATTATTACCGATATGTGGGATGAAATCAAAGAATCGAGAGAGCTTGAGTTTGTGTCGGATGAAGAAAAAAAGCTACTCTTGAATAGGCTGGCAAATTATCGATCCAATCCTGATTCCGCTAAAGACTGGACAGATTTGAAACAGGAAGTTTATGAAAGATATGATAAAGAAAATTAAATTTGCCAGAGAGGCATCTAATGAATTTCTTGATGCTACCGAATGATGTGAATCAAGAATCAATGAAAGGAAAAATTATGAGCATTGAAATAAATTTTGCACAAATGAGCGTTTCTGAAAAATTGCGTATCATGGAGCTATTATGGGATAATCTATGTCATACTGAATCCGATATTCCTTCTCCACAATGGCATGAAAGCGTTCTAAGGGAACGAGAAAACTCAATTCGTGATGGTAGTGATGAATTTGTTGATTGGGATCAAGCGAAAAAAGAGATGAGAAGCAAAATTTCATGAAAATCAAAATTCTGAAATCAGCTCAAGCCGATTTGCTGGGAGGGTATAGATTTTATGAGCGACAAAAGAAAGAATTGGGTAATTACTTTTTAGATTCTTTAAATTCAGACATCGAATCATTAAAAATTTATGCAGGAATTCATAGCATTCATTTTGGAAGATATTATCGTCTCCTTTCAAAGCGCTTTCCTTTTGCTATTTATTATCGTATTGAAGAAAATGAAATTCGAGTTTATGCTGTTTTAGATTGCCGCAGGGATCCCGCCTGGATAAGAAAGAGATTAGGACATTAGAAATTATTATAATATTGTTTGTATCGTGTTTAGCAAATTAATCGGTCTTTTGTTCTGTTGAATTTAATTAAATAGCATCCACCTCGATTTTTATTAAAAAGTTTTGATCATGGAAATTTGTTTTTTATTTGTTTTTTGGAATTTAAAATTAGCATTCTTCAGAATGCTTCCACATCTTAGCCTGTTGGTTCACCGACAGGCGCCCCCTAATATTTTTATTATTTTGACAATAAATTTAATTTTCTTCTTGACAAACCACATAAAAAATTGTAAATTTAAATCACAATTTTAGTATGTAATTCTATGTTATAGAACTCAATTAAAACGGTATTAGATATGACGAAAGTGTTATTAGAAAAAATGATCATTGAGGAAACCAAAGGTTTGCCATTCCAAACTTTGAATGAGATTTTGGATTTTATTCAATTTATTAAAGCCAAAAAAATCAAAAATCGTGTGGCAGATTCTCTCGAAAATGACATAACCATTGAGTTATCCGAGCTAAATACAGTTTCGTTAATGCATCTTGAGGAAGAATTTTCAAATTATAAAGAGCTATATCCGCATGAGTAATAATTATGTGACAGACATAATGGCTTTGATTATACGGCTTGAAAAAAGGAAATTAAGTCAAAAGATCAGAGCAATATTCGAAGCTGTCGAAAAAGGCAAGATAAACCTGATGATACCTGCGATGGTATTGGCTGAAATCGGTTATCTCTCCGAAAGAAACAAAATTGATACAAACTTGCATGAAGTTCAGGATTATTGTCAAAAACTCCCCACCGTTACCATCGAACCGATTACAGCCGAAGTTATTTATCGAAGCTTTGAAATCGATGATATACCAGAATTGCATGATAGAATTATTGCTGGAACTGCTTCCTTGAAAAATCTCGAACTTATTACCAACGATCCGATGATCATAAAATCCAAATATGTGTCAACTATTTGGTAGGTAGTGAATACCTGGTGTCTCACAAAATTTAAATCCCGATCTCTTATTTATTGATCCTCTAAAAGGATCACATAGCGGTGGGCATTCAATCCTACAATAATTTTAACAGAATAACTACGATGTTTTTTTAAATTTTTGGTAATTGAATTTTGAAATTTATTTGTTTTTTATCATTTGGATTTTGGAATTTACACAGAGCATCCGTCAACTGGCGGATGCTTCCACATCTTAGCCTGTTGATTCACCGACAGGCGCCCCCTAAAATTTTCATTATTTTGACAATAAATTTAATTTTCTTCTTGACAAACCACATAAAATATTTTATATTAAAAGCTATTAACATTCGATAATTATAGACTTGCAGCCGCACACGATTTGAATCATGATGAATCTACAATGAATTATTCCAGGGGACGCTGATGACAGAACAAAA
>JAFGID010000048.1 GCA_016929735.1 Ignavibacteriales bacterium
CAATCAAAAAAGAATATTCGAATTTTACCTGGAAAAACATTTGAGTATCTTAGGATGAATAAACCAATTTTAGTCTTAGGTCCTGAAGAAGGCGAAACTGCAAGAATCATTAAAGAAGTTGATTATGGGAAGGTTTTGGAATATGAGAAGTATGACGAAATTTACAAATTTATTAAAGAAAAATTTCTTGAATGGAAATCAGGAAAAGTTGTGATACTACAAGATCCTAACAGAATTAAAAAGTTTGAAAGAAAAAATTTAACAAAAGAATTAGCAAATTTGTTTGACCAGCTTACAGGATAAAAATGGCTGCAAAGGCAATTGGAAATAAATATCTGTTCTTTATTTTTAGAATTTTAAGAGATGTTCTTAAACCGATAAAATGGAAAATAAGTAAGGATTTGCATTCACAAAAACTCGGTGAATATTATTTCCTTTTTACAGAGGAAGCAGTCAGAAATCAGAAGGGGGGACAGAAGAGTATTACATTCGACGAGGATGGGATCCCAATGAATTTGACTTATATTGATGTTAAGGATAAAGATAAAGTTTATTTCCCAATCACCATTGGGCAAGTTGGTCTTGCTGTATTTCATACTTATTTAAAAACAAAAAGTGAAGTCGATAAGAATCGATTTATGAGATTCGTCAACTGGTTCGATGATAATAAATTGTATGACAATAAACTTGGATTGCGTTGGCTAACTGATGTTGCTCTCCCGCAATATAAAAATCCCGGACCTTGGCAGTCTGGTTTTGCACAAGGAAGAGCAATTTCAATATTACTTCGTGGTTATCAATTGACAAACGAGAAAAAATATCTGGAATTAGCAGAACAAGCATTAATTTCATTTTCAATTCCTGTTAATGAAGGAGGTGTTACCTCTTTTACCGAATGGGGTCCATTCTACGAAGAATATACGTCAAGTATTCCGACTCTCGTTTTAAATGGAATGATATTTGCGATATGTGGAGTATATGATTTTGTTCGAGTGTTTCCTGATAATAAATTAGCACGCAAAATTTTTGACGATGGTATTAATACATTAGAAAAAATATTGCCGCAGTATGATTTAGGTTACTGGTCAAGTTATAATTTGTGCAAAGCAGAATGGTATCCATCTGTTGACCCAGCAACAATTGCCTATCAGAAATTACATATTATTCAATTGAATCTAATGTTTGCTCTTACGCAAGAAAAAATATTTAAAGAGTGTGCAGATAAATTCAAGAAACAAATAAAAATTAAAAACATAATAAAAATGTATAAGAAAAAGTATAGTGCATTAAAAAAAATGGGACGATTATAAAAATGGTATTATTACAAAATTACTATTTTTAAATAGTTGAATTAAAAAATTGTGAGATAAAAATGAAAAAGAAATTCAAAAAACAAGTTCTTCAAAAAAGTATTCTATCAAAAGAAAAAAATAGTTTCTTTGATCGGATGAAACCTAAAATTCAAATAATAATTCTTGCAGCTGTATTTATTGCAACAACTCTTTACTTCTTTGCTCCCTATGTCTTGGATGGTAATACACCGCTTGGAACAGACGTTGTTGGTTCGCAGGGTAGAGGACATATTGCTCAGCAATGGTCAGAAGAAACTGGTGAATTTCCATATTGGAATCCGGGAATATTTTGTGGTATGCCAAATTATATGAGACACGTACCTCAAGTAATTCATCTTGATACAATTTTAGAATTGGTTGGAAAAATCATTTATTCGATTTATTTATATCTCTTTATTGGTGCATTAGGTATATTCCTTTTATTGAAATACAAAAAAATACCCTGGTATATAAGTATTATTGTTGCGGTTGCATTTGTCTTACTCCCTGATTGGCAGGCATTGGTTGGCGAAGGGCATTTTGCAAAATTAAGAACAATCATGGTATTACCACTTTTTATTTTTAGTTTTAATTATTTCTTTGATAAAAATAGTTGGGTAAGCGCTGGAATATTTGCTTTGATTTTTTCTTGGGTAATTCGAACGCAGCATATTCAAATAATATTTTATGGAGTTCTACTCCTTCTTTTTGTTTTCATTTATCCATTTATTCGACTTTTTATTGAGAAGAAAATAAGATATGCATTGAGTTTATCGCTAAAGTTCATTGTTGCTTTAGGATTAGCTTTTATGATTTCTTCTTTACCTTTCTTAACGTTGCAAGAATATGCTGATTACTCCACAAGAGGTGGAAATCCTATCCAACTTAGCGAAGAAAAAATTTCTGCAAAAAAATCTGGAGGTGTTGATTTTGATTACGCCACTCAGTGGTCACTTGCACCTTCGGAAGTGATAGATTTCTTTATTCCTCGTTTCCATGGTGGCTATTCAAATGAAATTTATGATGGAAGCAAATATCCACAATACGAAGGTCAAAATTTTCCGGGGTATTGGGGTGATAAACCGTTCAATGGGAACTATGCTACTATGGGTATTATACTTTTCTTGTTCGCAATAATTGGAGTAATATATTATAGAAAAGATAAATTCATAATAGC
>JAFGID010000049.1 GCA_016929735.1 Ignavibacteriales bacterium
GTCAATGATTTAACTGATTTTCAGGCAAAAGTTGTTACCCCTATTTAGTGATTTTTTTGAAAAAATTATTTCGTATATACAGCTATGAAGCATCACTAATCCCCAGAAAATTTTACGAAGTGATTCCCGATGAACAAGCTCAGCAAGACGATTTTGTGCGGGTGATCGACGAGAGCGGCGAAGATTATCTCTATCATGAGAGCCATTTTATCTTCATTGATCTGCCAGATGAGGTGGAACAAGTTTTAGTTGCGGCTTAATCGAGAATTATCCATTAGTTGTCCGAGAGGTTTGATATTTGAAGATGGGGACTTGAAAATTATTTGGAATTTTAGATTTGAATTTTGAACATTGTCTGTCATTTGTCTTTTGAATTTGGGATTTAATTCATTCTCCGTGGCAGTTCTATCATCAGTGGGAAGACAGGACTAATAAATATTGATGACAAGTTGCTACCGTGGTTGGGATTTTGAACAATTGGGAATTAGTTGTCGGTTTTGGAATTTTTAGCAGAGGTTTTTGGAAGTTTTTAAATTGACAGAAGTAATGTAATAACAAAACTTGTCTGATTGTCAACAATATGAAAATTTCATAATCCAGGGGATAAGCCACACAAGGAGTTAAACACCCAGATCATTAAAATTATAGCAACGCTTTATAAAAAAACCAAACGTGACTATCTACAAGCACCACATTTTTATCGTTTTTGTTGTCTTATTGTGTTAAGAAATTTATAAACAACTGAAACCTATGTTCGTCACTGACTCCATTAAATGATTTGATCATTTTATTATATGCCTCTGTAGTAATCAAAATAGGTCGAGCTAAATCTAATTTAACTATTCTCTCCGTTGAACTTTCTCCATCTTCTGTTTCATTTATTTTTTTAGCGGTTTTTAAAATTAATGAGCTTAATTCATCTGTATCAAGTCTGCCAATCTTTTCTTCCAATAATTTTGCAGTTGTTTGCGTCAACCAAACTCGTATTAGTCCATTTTTAATATCCTCCCCTTGTACTTTAAAATAATACAAATTTGGATCGTTGGGTGGAGGAACATCAAAATACGGCTGTATTTTTGCACCTGCTGTTGTTGTTATTGAATATCTTTTTTTACCTGTATCATTCTCATAAACCCACAAAGTTCTACTTTCTTTTCTTGTTCCACCACCACTTTCTTTCCATTCTGCCCAATATTCGTCGGGCTTAGGAACATACATTTCTTCTTCGAAGTACATGAACTCAATAAGAGTTATTTGCCAGAGTAGCCAGCCAGTTCTTAAATCGGGTTTAGTATTTGGGAATTC
Source organism: Ignavibacteriales bacterium (assembly GCA_016929735.1). GTDB lineage: Bacteria > Bacteroidota > Ignavibacteria > Ignavibacteriales > Melioribacteraceae > JAFGPR01. Next base: position 1,306 of record JAFGID010000049.1, read on the forward strand.
TTCTGACATTTTTTGTCTTCGTTGATTCAATAAATCAGCATATTGAGCTAATACATCTCGAGCAATTTCAGTAGGATCACCATCCAATGACGGAATTCTAATGGATCGGGTCGCAGCGGGGTGCATTAGTGTTGTACCACAGTGTTCTTTCATGCTTTTTTTTGAGCGAACACATAACATTTTTTGTTCAACCCCTAATCCATTATGAATAATATCGATTTTAACATTGCTCCAGCCCTGTTCAGGTATTTCTTTTGCATGACAATAAACATAAGACCAATCGGCTTCTTCAAATTTCCTACCCAACATGGTCGCTACTCTCGAAGCTAAATGCAAATGCGCCTTTTTAAATTCATCCTCATTAAATGCTGATAGAGTTTTAAATTTCGAAGCCATCCCTGCTGAACTCCACAAATTTCTGTTTAATTTCCCTGTCACTACTTATAATTTTGTTGACTAAATTCCTGAATTTGTCATAATCGATATTTACCTTTTTGCCATTCTCAATATTTTCGCCCAGCCAGAGAGAAAAGAGTTTACGAATGTCAATTTCAGAATCACGATTTACATGTAAATACTGCAAAATAAATTCATTTGTTTTTGATAGCAATTTATCTTTTATGAATTTTTTCAACTTTATTTCTTTATCAACGATTGATATTAATGGTGAGTCATTTCTTATCGGTTGACAATGAAGCATAACATCATACCCAACCGCATTATCAGATACAAATTGCTTAAATGTACCGTGTTGTTTATCCAAAGTATGTGCTCTGATTATACTGAATCCGCTATCTAAAATAGATTGTTGAATTGACTGCCATATTTTTGATGATGAATTATGAAATACTAATGTCAACCATCCGTTCGGTTTCAAAACACGCTTAACTTCCTTAAGTGCGTTAGTCATTAATTCCTGGTATTCAATAACTCCTTTGTTTTGAACACGATTTATAATCGCTTCAAATTTATTATTCGTATAAATATCGAGCCACGATTCCCATAAAAAGTTCATCTCAGAATAATTAATATTTCCCCCGAAAGGTGGATCAGTGAAAACATAATCAATGCTTAGCTCTGAAATATTTTTTAAGTCAGTAGCGCTTTGTGTGGAAATGCAAAACCTCGTGTCTTTGCCTTTTCTTGCTGAATCGAAATAACGCTGTATGGTTTTTGCCTTCCGATAAAAAACCTTAAAAACATTTTGTTCATTAAAGATCATCGGAATATTATAATTTGCGATATTTCCGCTGCCACCCCAAAATCGAAATTCAGATAAACGGGTCACTCGCTGGTATAGCGATGTAATTGTGAATAGCAGTTTTAAGCTTATTTCCTTATCAGGCCATTTTTTTGCCGTGTCCCATAACTTTGCCACGCTATAAAGATTACGGTGTGTATATAATGAATCGATAGTATCAAAACCATGATTTATAGCCTGTCTTGTATTTACTCCGATCGGTAGTCTATTTGAAGGATACCAGATGCCATTAAATAAAATCTTGTCTTTGTTGACTTTTTCTAGATCATAACTATCAGGAATTACTTTCGTTTCCTGGAGTCCATTTTTATGGCAGCAATTATATCCTATTTGAACAGGATAGGGTTTAGTTCTTTTTAGTTTGCTTTTTTGCACCAAATTCATGCAATGGGGACACTCAAATTCTTTTTTGATTTTGCTTTCTCGCACATCCCTTTTTTCATCTCGAGCAACATCCCATAAAATGAATTCTTTATTACAAAAATTGCAAATTAATCCATAACTCCAGACCATATACTCCATTGGAATAATTTTTTTACATGTTCTACAATATGTTCCGTAAAGATTTATTTCATCATTCTTTAAATCATTCAAAATTTCAACAATAGCATCAATATATTTCTTGCCATCTAAAGGAGTTAAAAAATTATATGAAATAAATGTAGAGGCTGGAGATAAATCAATCAATATTGGAATTCTCTCTTTCTGCAAAGCGGCGACACCTGTCATGCCAGATCCGCAGAAAGGATCTAAAACCAGATCACCTGGTTTTGTATAATACGCAATTAGTTTTTCTATAGCTTGCGGTGGGACTTTAGTATGATAAGTATGGGCATCATATACATAACTATTTTTACCAGCAGATATATTTTCTGGCAAGGGCTCTCGTATTAAAATTCCATTTTCGTTTTTATGTGATTTTATAAAGTCATGTAAAAATTTATTCTCAAAGCAAGAATAGTCTTCAGTAATGTAGTCTTCAACACTTCTAGATTGATCCAATAATTTTAATATGTTAATCTTGGAATTATACTCTAGCAAAGATAGTTGTTCTTTTACTTTCACTATTTGCCTTTATTTATTCAGTTTTAAATTGTTTAGCTTTGAGAGAGAATCCAATACGGTCTTCGACCAAATGCATCTATATCTGCATGTTGCTAATAATATAACAATTATTTCCTATTTGTCAACTAAATTTTTAATGAAACAGATAATTTTTTCTATCTACTGCGGTAGAGGGATGCTGAAATTTCCAAATTTCAAACTTTTATTTTGGTGATTATATGTTTTTGCTAACAAAATTTTTAACAAATTTAGCAATTTCAGGGGTAACACTTTTCGCCTTGATGTTCGATGAAACAGAACCCATA
>JAFGID010000334.1 GCA_016929735.1 Ignavibacteriales bacterium
ACTGACCACTGACCACTGACCACTGACCACTGACCACTGACCACTGACCACTGGTAACTGACGCGACTTGCTATTTTAGGTAAGATTCTCATATTTTTCTTTAATCCCGAGTGCAAAATATGAATTGGAGATTAATTTGTCAAGTTGATATTAGACAGATTATTTCTATTTCGTGAAAATTTTCATTTATTTTTTTATCTGCTGAATTAAAATTCCCATAACTATTAAAATCAATCCAACTATTGAAGATAATAGTATTTTTTCATTTAAAACAAAACTAACAAATAGTAACGATATAAAAGGAGTGAGTAAAATAAATGTTGATGTCTTAGCGCGATTTTTACTTATTTCCAAACTTTTCATCCAAATATAAAATGTAATTCCCATCTCAAATAATCCTATATAAATACCTCCAAAAACAAAATTAACATTTTCAAATTGAAAGGTACCTAACAATAAATTATAAATTAGGATGTATATTGTTGCCATAAAAAATGAAGCAAACAATTTTACCGGTGGCTTTCTTTTATCCTTTATATTGATTATCCAATAGAAAGCCCATATAAATGAACTTAATAAAGCAAGAGAAATACCAAGCGGGCTTTCAAACTTTACATCAAAGATGTTACCTCTCGTAGAAATAACCCAGACACCTAAAAAAGAAACAAGTAAACCAATAATAATTTTAATAGATAATTTTTCTTTAAGGAAAATTACCGATAGAATGGCGAGTAATACGGTCCATGTTTGATTTAATGGTTGTGCTTCCTGAGCTGGTAATAATGAATAGGCTTCAAATAATATTAAATAATATATAAATGGATTTATTGCACCCAATAGAATATTCCTTAAAATAAATTTTCCCTTGAATTCTGAGATTAGTTCTTTACGAGTAGTTATTACGGAAATAATAAATAACACTATAGTACTTGTTAAGCTTGCAACTAGTAATAGCTGCTCAGGGCTTAATCCTTGTAATGTTAGTTTAAAGGCAGTTGGAACTGTTGACCAGCAAATTACTGCTATAAACGCGAATAAATATGACCTTGTATTATTTGTCAAAATATAATTTTCAACAATAAGTTAATAAAAATGTTATTTTTGATATACAAAATAATATTTGTTTTTAAAATATTTAAATTAAAGTGTATAAATTAGCACTTGATATAAAAAAATCATTTGAACCAGAGAATATGATTTATTTATATTCTATTGGTGCCTTCCCGATGGATTTTTCAGATGGATTGAACTGGTACCTTCCTACTAAAAGATGTGTGATTTTTGCTGACAATTTTAATTATCCCCGTTCTCTAAAACAATTTATTAAAAAAAATAAATTTGAAATAAAATTTGATTTTAATACTTTAAACATTATTAAAAATTGTGCAGCTCGAGAAAGAACTTGGATATCCAAAGAACTTATTCAAGCATATAAAGGATTAATTGAGAGGGAATTTATTCATTCAGTGGCAGTTATTAAAGAAAATGAAATTATTGGCGGCTTATACGGATTAAGCATAAAAGGTGTTTTTATTGGCGAATCAATGTTTAACAAAATTCCTCAAGCTTCGAAAGTTGCATTAATAAATTTGCTATTTAGATTAAAAGATAGAAAATATAAAATTTGCGACGTCCAATTTATGACTCCACTATTGAAACAGTTCGGAGCAGTAGAAATCTCGCTGGAAAAGTATAAAGATTTGTTATTTGAGTCATACAAGTTTGACACAAAATTTGTTTGATTAATTTTTAATTTTGCAAACAATATGTTTGTTTTTCTATACATTATTTTTTAATTTTCAGTGATTTTGTACAAATAGTTACCAATAAGATGGCACATAAATTGATAATAGTTAATCAATAAATATTCACAGGAGTTTGAAATGTCAAAGAAAATTTTAATCACGTTCTTTTTTCTGTTTGTTTTTGCTTCCAATATTATACCTCAAACGGTTGGAGGAAGCTTACTCCTTGGCCTACCTAGAGGTGAATTCAAGGATAATGTTGATAGACTCGGTTATGGTTTACAATTACATGGAACAATTTGGACACCGAGCCACAAATTGCCATTTACCATCGGGGCAAATTTCAGTTATATGATTTATGGCGAAGAACGTGAGCGTAGACCTTTAAGTTACTATATCCCAGATGTAACGGTTGAAGTTAATAGGAATAATAGTTTAGTAAATTTCCATGTTCTTTTGCAAGTTGCACCGTTTTTTGGAACAGTTCGTCCCTATTTTGAAGGATTGTTTGGCGGTAGTTACATCTTCACCTCGACATCTGTAGAAAGTGAATGGAACGATGAAGAAATATTTAAATCAACGAATTGGTCTGATTATGCTTGGAGTTATGGTGGAGGTGGAGGATTAATATTATTGCTTAATAGTTCAGAAAGAAATCAAATTTATCTAGATTTAAAAGCAAGGTACTTAAAAGGATCTGAAGCTACTTATTTGACTGAAGATGATGTTGAGATCAATACAACAAATGGCACTGTTACTTATTATCCTCGTAAATCAGAAACTGACGTTTTGAGTTTTCATCTTGGTGTCGTGGTTTATTTATTTTAAGCGAGTAATAAAATGAAATCATTAACAAAATTATTTTTTGTTTTGATTTTTTTAATTCCAATTATAAACTTCCACTCACAATCATTTAGTGGAAGTTTTATGGTTGGAATTCCTCAGGGAGAATACAGCAAGTATCAAAAAGCAGGAATCGGATTCAATTTTCAAGGAACACTTTGGAATCCTACTCGTTACCTTCCTTATACAGTTGGATTTGAATTCGGATTTATGGGTTATCAAGCCGATTATGATTACTCCTATTATTACGATGAATATTATATTTCCAGAATGAATGGCGTTTTAGATTTTCACATTGTACTAAAAGCAATGCCATTTATGGATATTGTCCGTCCTTATGTTGAAGGATTGTTTGGAGGTGCATACCTATTTACTGCAGATATGTATGACAACGAATATAACCTGATATCAATGCTCTTCACACCTGAGCATAGTGATTTCACTTGGAATTATGGTGGAAGTGTCGGAATATTGATTCAATTATCTGACTTCGGTGATGATGCTGGAATTTTTCTTGATTTGAAAGCCCGATATCTATTCGGAACAACTGCTGAATTTCTGAAATTAGAAGATATTTACTATGATTATTATAATGATGAATTGGTTTATTACATCACAAAATCAAAAACTGATTTGTTAATATTTAGTCTTGGTGTAACTGCAGGATTTTAATCCTTTTTATTTCTACATCTCAATTTGATTTTTTTTCTTATTATGTTCAACAAAAATATTATTTTGAAAAATTAAAAATATTATGTAATTTTAGCTGTGAAATAATCTTTTTAGTTTTTATTGTATTTAGTAGTTTTTAAAAGTAATTTTATTTAGTAAAAAAGGAGTACATTATGAATCATTTCAAATGGGGGTTTATTATCTCTATAACCTTAAGTATTTTTCTTTTGTTTTCTTGTAACGAAAGTACGGAACAAAAGACTACTGAATTACCAAACTTGGTTGGTAAGTGGATTGGACAAGGAAATGCTATAATCTATGGAAATTTAGATCATCGTGAAGTAGCAGATACACATACTTTTTATTCAATGAAATTTACTCTTGAAATTATCGAACAAAAGGGAGCAGTATTTTATGGTGTTCGTTATAGTGACAAGCATTCAGAATCAATAGTTGGATATATTGGATTAGATAATAAGAGTATCTTTTTTGCTGATCACGACGGTTATTTCCAAGGAGAAATTCTTGATAATGAATCAATTAATATCGGCTATTTAGAAGCAGGATTAGATTCACGCGTAGCTGCTATTGCGACCTATAAAAGGCAAGAATAATCAGATTTTCTTGGGCTGTAGTAAAAAATTTATTTTAAGACAGCCCAAGATTACTTCTTAAAATATTGAGATAAAATAATTTTAAGGTTTTGCTTAGGTTTTATTTTAATAACATCATTTTCTTTGTTTCAGTAAATTTATCTGCTTTAATCTGATAAAAATAAATTCCACTCGCTACTTCCCTTCCTATTTGATTTCTACCATCCCACATTACTTGATATTTCCCTGCTGCATAATTTCCATCAACAAGTTCAATGATTTTCTCACCTGCGATATTATAAATTGTAATATTTACATCGGAATATTTTGGGATAGAGAAATCAATTTTTGTTGTAGGATTAAAAGGATTAGGATAACAATTAGATAAATAATAATCATTTGGAAGAATATTATTAGAATTAATAATCCCCACTTTTGTTTGGAGCAGTCCAAGGAATACACCTCTTCCGTGCGTTGCAACAGCAATTCTATAATCTAAATAATTCACTGAGTCAATTGTAGTTTGAAATCTTTGAACATCTAGATTTTCTACTATTGCATTTCCTATTTCATTTTGACCTTCTGATAGCCATTCAGTACTACCTCCAGATAAAGTTTTTGTTGAATATAGCCCTGTGCTTGTCCCAACTAAATAAATTTTTCCTTCATTTGTATTAATTATTTCAGCACATCTTATTGAAGGACCTGGATTTGCTGTATTGCCAGTTAGATTTCCTTCAATTGCAGTAAAAGTTTTTCCCGAATCAACAGAATGAAATATTCCAGTGACATTGTAATTCGAAAGTACAACGATTAACTCTTTTGCATCCATAGGATTGACTGCTATGTTATGAATATAAGAGCTGCTCGAAGCACCTGTAATTATAAAATATTTTCCAATTGTAGTTGTGTCATTCGCACTTGGGATTTTATAAATACGAGGTAAATTTGATATACTGCTTGCTCCAAAATAAAGTAAGTGTTTAAGATTAGTGTCTGGCGACATTGCTAAAGCTGTAATTTCATATTCTGATGGCAATTTCGGATTAATAATTTCCTTCCAACCTGTTGAAGTTGAGTCTTCATTATCCGGAATTACTGAAAGTGAATTATTCCTCCACAGAGAATTTCCAGCTGGATAATACATAATCTCTCTATTATTTGGGTCAATAAGATAAGGATTTATAAATAATTGCCCAGATGAACTATGTGGAGTAATTTTACTCCATCCTTCGTTAACATCAGGTTCATTTGAAGCATTGTATTTTAATCGAAGGATATCCCCTCCAGCAATCGAAATAAAACTGCAAGAATCCTCAAAATAGCAATAACCTGCATCCTCTTGAATTATAGTCTTGGAATTAGATTTTGAAATAGTATCCCATAAGAAAAATGGGATACCATTATCTTGAGTACCTCCCATAATTCTGGTATTATTAACACTGGGCGCTAAAGATATTGTATAAAATTGTGAGACATTATAACCTTTATTTTTATTTTCCCAGGGGAAGTATTCAACAAATGAATTATTTAAAATATTTGAAGTAAAACTTATTCCCCCACTATGACCTGAATAACAACTTAAAGGATTTTGAGGATTGAAAACAATTATGTGCTGATCTGAATGATGTTGTGGATAATGAAGTCCGGTAGAAGTGTATCCTCCAATCCAACAAATTTTTGCTTCTATGGGTTTGGTCGAAAATCCATCTGTTGAACGGAAAAGATTTGTGCCTCCTAATAAGACAAAATCTTTATTATCTGATTTAACAGATAACATCATACTAAAATTATTCTGGACATTAATAACACCACCATTGGCAAAATCGGGAAGGTTATTTGTTCTATCATCAAAATTTTTTGTGGTTATATTAATTCTGTAAAGTCTCACATCATCATTACCCTGTATGGTTTTCGCCCCTGTATTCATCATAAGGTAGACAACATTTGTATCGGATGGAGCAACTGCTAAAACTCCTCGTTGATATTCACTTGGAAAATTACTTGTAGTAATATTTATCCATGTATTTCCATTGTTTTTCGAGATAAGTACTCCCGTATCTGCTGGGATTGCATTATTTCCGTATTGCGATAAATAGGCAACTAAAGTCCCATTTGAATTTACATCAAGGTCGCAATAAAAATTATCCCCTGTCCTTCCAAGTACCCTTGTAAAAGTTTCACCGCCGTTTGTTGAACGGTAGATACCCCAAGCGCTACTAGCTAAGAATACATTCCCATTTTTAGGACTAACAATAATTTTTGAAACATAATCATAAGGACTATTCCATTGGGTAGGATCTTTTTTAGTTACAGGAAGTAAATCCCAAGTTTCACCATTGTCTGTTGATTTAAAGATACCTGAGCCTAAGAAATAAGCTCTTAATCCCCTGTCAGATGCGGAAGGATAATATAATTCACCTAACTCCCCTGTAGCATAATACCAGATATGTGAGGAATCCTGTCGTGGATCTTGTACAATTGATGTAACACTTAAATTCTGATCGGTTTTACTTTTCATTATCCAAGTATTACCCCCATCAGTAGATTTCCATACCCCACCAGAAACTGCCCCGGCAATAATAATATTCGTGTCAGTTCTGTCAATAGCCAAGGCTCTTGTTCTACCTCCTATATTATCTGGTCCAATTTCATAATAAGTAAATGGAGCAATTTCACCATTTTTCATTAATACAGATTGATTGGTTAATTGACGTGCAAATTCAAGTTCTAATTCTCTGATGTTGTTTGGAATATTATCGGTTGCTGGATCTCGAAGCATTTTATGATAATAATCTTGTTTTGCTTTTAGTAATTTAAGATTTCCCTGTTCTGTATTTTTTTTTAACTGAGCAAAAGAAGGTAAACAAAACAAAATTACACCCAAAATTATTATAATATAATTTTTTCTATTCATTATTAATTAAAATGTGTTAATATATAATTGCAAAAATATTAGTTTATACAAATATCATCACTATAAAAATTTATGACCAATAAATTTAATAACTAAAAAATTGGGTTTACAATATTGTTATAAATTGAACCGAAAGAATAACTTATACCAATACTACCCCAATAATAATATTGAGTTTCAAGTTCTCTTTGTCTAAGTAAAACATCCTCCACACTTGCTTCATATCTTGGTAAAGATAATTGATTATGTATACCAGAATAACCTATATTAAAATTTAATGCTAATCCTTTAATTAACATTAACGAAATATTAGAATAAACTTCTATTGAATTTTTATCAAAGTCATGAATATAACTTGAGCCTGAAACACTCAAGCGAACACTACCCCAATTTTTAATAAATTCGAGAATTACACTCAATTTTTGAAAAAATAAAAGTTCTTTTGTTTTAAAGAAAATTGTTTCATCAACATATCTATTATAATCAGCAGCAAACCGATATTGTAATTTTAATTCTCTGCTGGTGTATTCCGAATAGGGAAACACATTATACTCAACACCGGGCATAAGTTGGGCACTGAAATCAATATTGCTGTAAGTTGATGAATTGGCATTTGTCCAAACCCCTACCCCCCAATGTTCACTTATTTTTTTCAGCAATGAAAAAGATAACGAGTGTCCTCTTGAAATTGATAAAGTGCTTATTGTTCCGTAATCAAACTTACTTTCATTATAACTAGTGTTAATAGAAATACTTAATTTCCATAATTCAGTAATTCGTGCAGCACTGAATGAGCCATTTAAATAAACATACCTATATGACTTTTCACCATTAAAATAAGAATTGATACTTGCCTTTAAGAACCAATTATCCCAATTGTCTTCGATTTTTTCCGTAATCATAAAATTACCTAAATAATCAATATTTATTTTATCAGCGATTGGAGTTTTTGCAACAAATTGAATTAGACCTAATTTAATAGTCTTTACAATTTTTTCTCTTTCGTTATCTGGTGAATCTGTCGTAAGTTTGACAAACTTTAATTCATCTTGAATACCTTCAAATTTATTTTGACCAATAAACTTCAAAGTATATTCTAATCCACCACCACCAGTAGATTGAGAGCTAAATAAAATGTGAATATCTGCATCTTTCCTGTCGCGAACAAAATTAACAAATTTAATGCTCTCCCTAATATAATTTAAATCGCAATTAAAACAATCAATAAAAATATTTGGTGCATCGGGAATTATAATTTGATTACCTTCTTGAGTAAGTAAAATATTGTTAAATAAAAAAACAATTGTTAAAAATAAATTCCTATTCATAATTTTACCTTAATTAATCAAGCCCCCTCTTTTCTAATAGCGCATCAATTCGGGGCTCTCTACCTCGAAATTTTTTGTATAAATTCATTGGCTCATCGCTACCACCTTTCGATAAAATATTTTCTCTGAATAATTTTGCGTATTTTTGATTAAATAAACTGGTTTCTTTAAATGCTTCGAAGGCATCTGAATCAAGAACTTCAGCCCATATATAACTATAATATCCAGCTGAATACCCACCTGAAAAAACATGTCTAAAATA
>JAFGID010000335.1 GCA_016929735.1 Ignavibacteriales bacterium
AAACGACAAACGATAAACGAGAAAAGAAAAAACGAGAAAAAAATGTAAGACTATACAACTATTCGTCTTCCGTCTTTCGTTTTCCGTCTTTTGTAATTTGTCTTTTGGTATTTTAAGAAGGTTTACCTTAATTTTGTGAGGTAAATAAAAACAAATAGAGTAAACAAAGATGAAAAACTTAATTAACAAAAACCTACTAAATATGCTAATGTTTTTATTGCTTGCATTACTTTTATTAAGCAACTGCTGCGAAGAAATAACCGAACCAAAACCAATAGAACCCGATACCACAACGCAGGACTTTGAATTTGAAGAATATCTATTTGGAGATGGTTATAGTAGCAGTTATGTCAATGGGGCATGGATATTCAGCGAAAACAATATTTGGGCAGTGGGATGGTTCCACGGACTTACAAATATCATTAGATGGAATGGAACTAATTGGTATGAAGTAAATGAATTCCAAGGAACATCGAGTGGTATTTATGACATTTGGGCATTGGATTCAAATACTGTTTATTTTGTCACTGGTGGTATCTACAAATATAAAAACGGCACTTATACAAGGCAAGTAATTACAAATCTACCACCACAAGGAATGATACTTACAGATATATGGACATCTTCAGAGAACAACGTTTGGGCAGTAGGAGAGTGGGGTGCTATAGCACATTATGATGGTGTAAGTTGGAAGAAGGTGGAGTTTGATACGCTAGTTCATTTTTATGGAATAACGGGCGACCCATCGACGGGGATTGGTTATGCGATAGGAAGAAAAATAAGTTATGACCAGAATTGTTATATAGTTGAATTAAAAGACAGTGCAAGGATTATTTATGATAACCAAAAAAGTATTGAACGATTACAGGTAGGGTACAACATTGATTGGTTAGGTAATAATGAATTGATAATATCTTTTAGTGAAATATGGACGTTTAATATTTCCACTAAGTTAACAGAAGTGCAATATGATTTACCAATAGGCTATGGGTCTAGAGGTACAGGGATTGTAGGAAGGAATGATATGTATTTTTGGTATGGAAATTTAGACCATGAAAGATTTATCTATCATTACAATGGAAGTCAATACAAAAGAATGCAGCTTGAAAAAAATGGTATATGGATGGAAAATGGTCATGCAATAAAAGACTTAGCAGTATTTACAGGTAGCTACAATAACAAAGCATATTTATTAAAAATTACAAGGAGTAAAAAATGAAAGCTTTAAAATATTTAACGATTTTATTATTTTGCATAAAAATAAATGCAGAGAAGCTTCCACCTCCACCGTGTGAATTGTTATTTTATTCAAAAGACAACAGTTTTCTACTAAAAGTAAAAGTAACACTTATAGATGGTTATGGATGGAAATACAACTATAGTACAAATCATTATGATTATTATTCATCTCATACAATTACTCAGCAAGATTTAGGTACAATAGGATTTGATTCACCATTTAGCCCTACTACTTCAAATGTTTTGTGTTGGGGTAAATATAAGATAGAGTTTTCTTGTTATAAAAATGGTTATTATACAAAGACTAGGACATTTTATTTGGATTTAAGAGATGAAAATTGGGCAGAGAATTATAATCCCAGTCATGATACATATTTTTGGTATGATTATAATAATGATGAAGTAACAATGACAAGATATGAAGAAGAGATACCCGAGTTACCTGACCCACCAATTTTACCAAAAGAAACAGGAAAAGTAATAATATATGAAAATGATGATATAAAATTATGGGAATTTTGGGGTTATCCAAACCCTAATATAGCAAATTTTAAAGTACCTGTAATTCTTAAAAATATCGTTGAAAATACAACCTATCAGTTCGGTCAATTATCTGCAAATGGAAAAGTTATAAATAGTGGTTCGACAGAAGAATTCAATTATGAAAGCGGAACAGTATCACATTATACTTTAGAAACGATTTACAATTCAAAAAGAAATTATTCGTTTAAGTGGAATTATGATAATGTAACAAAAATAGGTTTGCAAAATATTTATAATGCTACGACTTCATTTGACCCTTGGAATATTATTGAAGAATACAAAGTAATAAGAAATTTCAAGACAGTCTATCCACTAACCATAAAAACCAATTTACCTGAAAATGAAAATATTTCAGCAGGAAATATTCTTTTCAAAAATCCAACTACCACGAACCAATTTGAAACAAAGTCAGCGGCGGGCGACGGCTTTATCCTTAATGAAGCGTTTGATAGTCTTATGGAAGATTTAGGATTACCAGAATTACAAAAATACTCTGTTAAGGCATTAGATAATTTTGAGTATGGTGGGTATAAATATTATTGGTATGGAGGGGATTTCAACCCGACTACAAACACAGATTTACTAATAACCGCCCCCACAAATAAGACGGCATATTATAAGGGTTCAATGATTTCGAATGATGCAGGTGCTTTAAGTAATAACTCTCAAAAGAAAATAATATCAGTTAATAACACCGAATATGTAGTGTATGAAAGTATGAATAAAATATGGTTAGAACGGAGTATAGATGGTGGTATAAGTTGGTCATTAATGAATAACCGCCAACCCTTGAACACATCAGAAGCAAAGCATCCATCCATCACATATATATATGATACACAAAATGAAATAAATGATATATATATTGTTTATCAGGAAAAGGCAACAGATGGAAAATATAAAATAGTGTTAGATAAAATCAATAAACAGGGTTTGAAGGTATTTTCTCAAGTAGTTCATGAATCACCTAATAGTTATAATCATAATTCAACGCCCATAATAATCTCGTCAAGGAGTGGGATGGATAAGAAGGTGGCAGTAATTATCAGAGAATTAAATTATAATGGTTCATCATCAGGTTTATATCGAATATCAGGTAATGATATAGGTACCTCAGTATTTTGGTCAGGTCCCCCCTCAACGATGACTCGTTTTGATTTTGCAGGGGTAAATGCTATTAACCCTGCTATAAGTGGATTACGAGTATCTGATGGGAATCCTATATATTATTTATGTTGGGAAGAGGATAATAATATAAAGTATTGTAAATTAGAACATTCACCATCACAACTATATAAACCCAGCACAGAGGTAGTCCAGGTGATTTCTTCAGGTAGTGGATTAACAATCAACAATCGACCCAGTATATCAATCTATGATAGATTATCAAATGAATATTATGAAGACTACTATCCGATAATCAGTTGGACTGGTGATAATAAAGCAGTGGTTCGACTAAAAAATTCAAGTAGTTCTTGGAGCAATTTTGAAGTATTTGGAACAAATGTAAATAATACAAATATTTGTGGTGAATTAAACAATAATACTATAGTTGTATGGAGTGAGAATAATGGTTTTAGCTGCAAATATTCAAAAATGTTAAATGGTATATTTCATAATGAACAAATTTTGAATTATTCGGGTTTGTTTCCGCAATTACCGATTGAAAATTTAAGTTTAGAAGATTATGTAATGAATGAGTCATTAGAAACATTTATATTAAAGACATCCAATTTGCCATATGAAATTACCAAAACTGAATATCAGTGGACAATACCTAATAACATAACAAAATATTTTGAGATACCTGTTGGAGTTTATACCTTTAATAATGATATTACTATTGAACAGACAGGAAGTTTAACAATTGCCCCTGGCAGCACCATTAAATTTGCACCTGGTAAAAAGTTGCTGGTTAAAGGTTCATTGAATGCAGTAGGGTCATTTTCGCAGAAAATTATTTTCACATCAACAACAACGAGCAAGTGGTCGGGCATCCAGATAGGCGAAGGAAGTTACACTGACAATCAATCAATAATTGATTATTGTGATATAAATACTGCAACCACAGGTGTCCTTGTTTAT
>JAFGID010000336.1 GCA_016929735.1 Ignavibacteriales bacterium
AGTTTATGCGGAGATATATGACAAGGGATAAAAATTATTCTTTCTAAATTTCTTTTTTCAAATACAACTTGTGCATTGATCAGATGACCGATATGCATTGGATCGAATGTTCCACCAAATATTCCAATCGGTTTCAACTTAAACCTCAGTCTGGGTTGTTATCTCATCATTTTGATTATTAAGAAGTTTTTTTATTTCTATTCTACATTGTTCTGCATCTTTGATATAAAATTCTTGATTCTTCCCAGTTGTTGTTTCAGTTTGAAATTTTCTAAATGCAAGCTTTGTAACTACTTTAATATAATTTTTCCTGATTGCTTCGTTTATCCAACCTGAACGTTCTCGTTTAGTTGAACTAATAATATCTAAATGTTCTATTGGAATAATTCCTCTCTCAACTTCATCTGTCAATTGTAATTTTATAATTTCTCTTTCTTTCCTAATAGATTTTGTGAAAACAATAATGAATACAATTATTACAACAATCATAAATAATAATCCATAATAAGCACTTTCTTGGAAACTAACACTTAAATTCCATAATCCGTGAAGTGTCATAGCAAGAAATAATCCAATGAAAGGTAAGACTTTTTTATTTGCTGATTTAGAGAATTTTGACATTCCAAGAAATGCTCCAAATGTTCCGGTAGCAATAGCATGCATTACAGCTGTAAATGCTGAGCGAATAATAACCAGAAATATCCATTGGTCAAAATCATATGAATATGTATCAAAATAAAGAAAATTTTCTGTCATACCAAAACCAAGTCCAATAGCTCCACCATAAACTAAACCATCTGTAATATTATCAAATTTTCTGTTAGCCACTGTCCCGACAAGGAATATGCCTTTTGTAATTTCTTCTACAAAAGGTGCTATTAATATAGCACCAAAAAGATTTAATGATTCAAAATCGGTTACAAATATTTGAAATATATTTCCGACAAATTGACTTCCTATCACAGCAAAGATAATTGCTCCAATAGCACCCCATAAAAAGTGTCCGATTACGAAACCAAGTGGTTCGCGTTCATACTTATCCATCTTCCATAATAACCATAAATAAATTAACATTGGGATTGCTGCTGCTAAGAATGATGCTGCTGAAGGCATAATATTTCCTCAAAAAAGTTTTTATTATTTTTATAAAACTTTTCAAATATAATAAAATTATATACAAATTATTTATAAAACTATCTAAACAATTAAATTAATTAAAAAAAAAGTATATTTAAAAATCTAATAAAAAGCAGCCTTTGAAAAACTAAGTATTTGTCATACTGAAGGCCGATTTATCGGACTTAAGTATCTCATTTAATTTAAAAAATGAGATATTTCTCCCGACTTAGTCGGGGTCAATATGACATAAAAAGGTTTTTCAAAGCATTCTAAAAAGCAAATTTCAAAAAATTAGAGTTAAATGGTATTGATTTACATTAATAGAAAAAAATTTACCAAATGTCTTAATAATTTACTTTAATTTATTCTTCTTTTTTATTATATTTAACAAGGTTAATTAAAATTTTGAAACAAATAATAATTTTGGTTTTATAAAATCAAAAATTTGAACTAGAATGAAAATTAAATATATTATTTTATTACTCTTCACCATTAAGATTTTATCTCAAAGTAGTACGACGAAATTTTCCGAAGCAATGGAATATTTCAGTAAGGGTGAATATGCACTGGCGTATGAAATATTACAAACATTTCCTGACGACTACAATGTTGACGACGACATCTTGTCAACTTCCAGATATTATTCTGCCGAATGCTTACTACAATTAAATCAGTATAATGGAGCAATAAACGAATTTGAATATTTTGTTTACAAATATCCTTTATCCAATTTTCGGGAAGAGTCTTTATATAAATTAGGGAATTTATATTTCAGTCAAAATAGATATGAAGAATCACGAATAAAATTTTTACAATTACTGAGCGACTACCCTTATACAGAATATGAAGGAACTGCGTATTATTGGATTGGCCTTTCTTATATGGAAGAAATTAATTATGCTGACGCTGAGGAATTTTTGCTAAAAGCGGTCTATTCTTATAGACGAAATAAATATCCCGATAATACGATCTATTCACTCGCATATCTTTATGAGAAACAAAACAATTATTTACAAGCTATCAAATATTACGACGAATTATTAGCATATTATAACGATAGTCCTGTAGCACCTTATTCTCAATTAAGAATAGGAATTTGCTATTTCTATCTGAAAAAATATGATAATGTTATATTAGAATTGAATTCAGCACTTATTGATAAACTACCTCAAGAGGAAAAAATTGAAGCAGAATATTTTTTAGCAAATTCTTATTTTTTTTTGAGAGAATATCAAAATTCTATTTCAACTTTTCAAAATATACTTAACAAGCATAAGAACTTTTCAACCCGTCGATTAGTCCATTATAATTTAGCATGGGTTTATTTTCAAAAAGGTGACTACTCACAAGCATTCGATATTTTTATTTCATTATCTGATAAGACTCAGGATACAATTGCAATAAATTCACTTTTCTGGAGTGCAGAATGCAAGCGTTATGATGAAAAACCTAATGAAGCGTTAGAGATATATAATTCATTTATGGAAAAATATCCAAATCATAAATTAGCTCCAACTGTTAAGTTTAACATTGCCTCAGTTTATCACGATAGAGGTGAATATGGAAGTTCAGAAAAAACTTTATCAGAAGCTTTAAAATCGAACGATAAGATTGTACAAGGTAAAGCTTTGACTTTGTTGGGTGAAATAAGATTAAATGAGAAAAAATTTACCAAAGCACAGGAATATTTCCAAGAAGCATTAACAATAATAAACCTGCCTCAAGAATTAATTAATCGCTCAAAACTTGGTTTGGGTGTTGCACTTTTTTATGAAAAGAAATACGGACAAGCCATAGATATATTGTCCGAGTTAAATCAGAGTCAGAAAAATTTTGAGCTGGATAAAGTAAACTTCTTTATCGCAGAATCATATTTTGCATTAGAAAAATATTCCTATGCAACTAATCACTACAAAAAAGTATCTCAATCATCAGGAGAGCTGCAAAGACAAGCTACCTACGGACTGGGCTATTGTTATTTCAATCTAAAAGAATTTGGAACCGCACAAAATTATTTTAATCAATTTATAAATTCTGCGAATGGAAATCAGCAAAATTTAATAGACGCAAAACTACGCCTAGCTGATTCTTATTATGGAACAAAAAATTTCGAAATGGCTGCAAATACTTATAAACAAGTCTTTTCGAAAAACCGTGAATTGATAAAAGATGATTTTGCCTATTACCAATATGGACAATCTTTATTCAAAGCTGCCCAATATAATGAAGCTATTCAGGAATTTCAGAACTTACAGAAATATTTTCCTAAATCTAACTTTCAGGATGATGCTCAATATTTAATCGGCTGGATATATTTTCATACTAAACAATATTCAAATGCTATCAAGAGTTATAGAGTTCTCCCATCAAAATACCCCTCTTCAAAAATTGCACCGATAGCATATTATTCAATTGGCGATTGTTATTACAATTTAGCAAAATATGATTCAGCAATAGTATATTACAATTACGTCCTTCAAAAATACCCAAGCTCAAATTATGTAACATATGCTATAAAAGGTATCGTTGATTGTTATCAGATAAATAACCAAACAGAAAGAGCAATTAGTTTTATTGATAATATTACAAATTCAAATTATCCCTCAAGTATAAAGGAGGAACTATCGGTAAAGAAAGGGGATATATACTTATCCGCTAGTAGTTATGATAGAGCAATTCAAAGTTACAGAGATTTCATAGCAAGATTTCCTAATAGTAAATTTGTCGCCAATGCATATTACGGAATTGGAAAAAGTGCAAGTTTACTTGGAAGAAATGATGAAGCAATTACAAATTATAAAAAAGTTACAACTTCTTATACAAATTCTGAAATCTATGTGCCCTCAGTAATTGAATTAGGAAAATTATATTCACAGCAGAATAAAAATTCAGAAGCAATTACTCTTTATGAAACTGCAGCATCAAACATTGGAGAAAGACCAGAAAAACCTGAACTTTTATTCTTAAAAGCAGAGGCATTAATTGAAATAAATAGAATTAATGATGCTTATGAATTATTTGTAGCAATAGCTAATTCATATCCTCAAACAATTTTCGCTGAAAAATCAAAAATAGAAATCGCTATTTTTGAATTAGCAAGAAAAAACTACGACTATGCAGGTGAATTATTTAAATCTTTAACTCAGGGAAGAATTGATAACATAGGTGCACAAGCACAATACTACTATGGATTAACATTTTTCGAGCAAGGAAAAATAAATGATGCAATAACAGCATTCGTGCGAGTGCGTTCTGTGTTTGCACCTTATGATGAGTGGTACACTAAATCTCTTTTGCGGCTAGGAGATTGTTATGTTAAACTTGGGCAAAAAGACCAAGCACGCGAAATGTATCGAGCTGTTGTAATTAAACATCCAAACGATGATTATGGAAGAGAAGCAAATCAAAAATTGAACCAGTTATGAAAAATTTAATTTTTATATTATTAGCATTTACAAGTGTAATTATAGCACAACCTGATAATCAAAGTTCAAGTGTTGAACTGCCTGAATTTATTATTGTTGGATATCGGTCAGTTGATATCCCTAATATGAAAAAACCTGAGCCTACTTATACTTCAACTTTGTCGAAAGAATTTTTCTCTCCAACATATACACCTGAGGATTTCAAGGTCGCAAGTCCATCTGCACCTAAGCAACATAAAATTAATTTATATGGTGAGTCTCCAATTAGTCAATGTGGTATTGAACTAGGTGCTGGCATTTATACTTTACCAAGAGGAAAATTTTTCTGTAATCAAAGTTTTGATGACCTGATATTAAAAGGGCAAGTATGGGGACTAAATCAACGAGAGCACATTGAATACTCAGGAAAAAATAATATAGGTGGAAGAATCGGGCTTGATTATTATGCTGATAACCAAGACGCATTTTTATCAGGTTCTAAATTATCATTTTATACACAATACGATTGGAACTCCTATTACTTATTTGGTTCACCTACTCCATCTGAAAGACGTATTACTAACAGAGGCCTAATCGGTCTTGAATTGAACAATAAGGCAAACGAAACAGTTAAATATGGATTTTCTGTTAGTGGTAATTTATTAAAATTGAATGAAAATAATTTCAGTGAGTTTGGATTAAGGGGTTCTGCATTCTTAAAATTTAAGTTTGGAGATTTAGGCTGGATTGTAATAGGAAATATTATTAATCAAAGTTTGAAAAATAATCTATCAGGCGAAAACAACTACTTGTATTTTAATGCAAGTGGAGATGTGAATTTATTGTTGTTCGAAGCAATTGAAACAAGGGTTGGTGTTTATTATGCTAATCAAGGTTCTTATCATTTTATTTCACCTACTGCATCTCTGATTATGAAAATTGGAAGACGATTGTCTTTAATCGGGGAATATGCACCATTTACAGAATTCTTAATGTTTACGGATTTTATTACTCAGAATAATTATATTAATCTTGGTGTTCAGGATAATGCTTTTATTAAAAATAAGATAAACCTAAAAGCAGCAATCAAATATCAGTATGATACTTACTTTGAAATTATTGGTGGAGCTCAATTATTAAGAGCAAGCAACTTTCCATTCTTTCAGGATACAAC
>JAFGID010000050.1 GCA_016929735.1 Ignavibacteriales bacterium
AATAATGAATAATTAAAAAGAAGAGAATTTCAACTCAGGTTTTACTTTTCGAACATTTCCTTTTCATATTCCGGTTTTACATCGCGGGTCATTAGCGCATAGGTTGTTTTGACAGGGTCTTTTTCTTCGAATAATATCTGGTATCCTGCTTCAATAATTGGAGCACTAATATCATGTTTTTTTATAAGTTGATGAGCCGAGCGACAAGTTTCAACTCCTTCTGCAATCATATCCATTCCCTTTAAAATGTTTTTCAATTTTCTTCCTTTACCTATTTGCTCACCTACGTATCTATTTCGGCTATGTTTGCTCATACAAGTAACAATTAAATCACCTATTCCAGATAGTCCGAAGAATGTTTCCATCCTTGCACCGAGTGATACACCAATTCGCGAAATTTCGGTAATTCCACGAGTAATAAGAGCGGCTTTTGTATTGTCACCGAGCCGTGCTCCATCCATAATTCCCGCTCCAATTGCGATTACATTCTTTAAGGCAGCACCCAGTTCAACTCCAAGAATATCAGTCGAGGAATAAACTCTGAAAAATGAATTATTAAATGCATATTGAATTTGCTTTGCTGTCTCTTCATTTGCAGATGCGGCTACTACAGCTGTGGGCATGAAATTACATACTTCCTCTGCGTGACTTGGACCTGAAAGTACTCCGATTTTTTTCTCGGGAATCTTCAAAATACTTCTTATAATTTGTGAAACAGTTAAAAGTGTTTTATTCTCAATGCCTTTTGATACACTAACAAATATTGTATCCAAGAAATCATTCTTCTTTAATTTCGTAATTACTCCGCGAATATACTGAGTTGGAATTGCGATAACGAGCATATCCTGACCAATTGATGCTTCGGTAAGCGAATGAGTGATACGGATGTTTCTCGGAATTTTAATGTTTGGAAGGTAAAGTTTATTTTTTCGTGTTCTTGCTAATACTTTTGTATAATGACGATCATATTCCCAGAGTGTAACTCTATGACCATTTGAATGTAATAAAATTGCAATGGATGTACCCCATCCTCCAGCACCAAGAATGGATATTTGCATTATGTAATTTTTATTTTTTTCTTAAATGAAAACCTTTTTTCTTTGCCTGTGAATAATCTATCAATGTTTTTTCGGTGTGTATAAACAACTAATAGAGCCAAGAGTATTACGAATGGTAAGATAATGTTATACCCCGGTATTTCTATGTGAAATACAGTTGCACGTATAACTAATATTATCGGAACAGAAATAGCTGCGATAATAGAACCAAGAGATACATATCTGGAAATCGTAACCACTAAAAGAAAAACACCAAAGGCAAAAAGTGCTTCGATGGTTATAAGCGAAACTAAAAATCCGAGAACGGTAGCGATACCTTTACCACCACGGAATTGTGCGAAGATTGTCCAAATGTGACCGACTACAGCAGAAATACCTGCAATTATCTGAAGCAATGTAAAGTCATCAAAGGGTGTTGTGTTATGGAAGGGGAGTTTATCTAGTCCTAGGTAATGTAACCTGGCAATTAAAATAACTGCAATAGCACCCTTGATAGCATCTAATACAATTACTAAAACACCAAATTTCCAACCGAGCAAACGTGATACATTTGTCCCACCCGTACTACTGCTACCGAAATTCCTAATATCAATTCCTTTTACAGCTTTGCCAATAATTAAACCTGTTGGAATTGACCCAATTAAATATGACAATATGATTACTAAAAATAATGTTAACATAACATTTAATATTTGCTAATCTAAAGTAAAAATAATTTTTGATTAATTCAACTCTGAAAGGTTTGAATATATTTAAATTATTTTATAAGTTACACTTGAAATATACTAAATAAATTTTTAAAACTGTTTTCGTAAATATTAGAGTAATTTATAACGAGGTTAAAAATGCTCCAAGAAAAATTTTTAATTGATTTACAGAATAGTATCAAAAAGAATTGGAATTCACCCGCCATTTCAAACTATGAAGGAGACACGCTTACCTATGGGCAATTAGCTGATAAAATTTTTTGGCTACATTCTGTCTTCGAAAAATTTAATATTAGGAAACAGGATAAGATTGCAGTCATAGGCAAGAATTCAGTTAATTGGGCAACAGTATATTTAGCGACAATTTCTTATGGGGCAGTTATTGTTCCGATTCTATCTGATTTCAAAGCAGTTGACGTTCAACACATCGTAAATCACTCAGAATCAAAGTTACTTTTTTCTTCTAATTCGATTTATGAAACCCTTGATGAATCAAAAATGCAATATCTTGAAGCAATACTTAAAATAGAAGATTATTCCATTTTATATACAAAAAAAACTTTGCGTAGTAGCTTCTTCGAGGAAGTATCAAAGGATTATTTAGATAAATTAAATGGTTTGCTAACTAACAGTAATTTTTGCTTTTCAGAAATTAGCAATAATGAACTTGCAACGATAGTTTATACTTCCGGAACGACAGGATTTTCAAAGGGAGTAATGTTAAAACACAATTCAATTTCTGCAAATATTCGTTATGCTCAGAGAAATATGCCATTAAAATCTGGAGATAATATTGTTTCTTTTATGCCACTTGCTCATTGTTATGGATGTGCGTTTGAATTTCTTTTTCCACTTACTATGGGTTGTCATATTACTTTTCTTGAAAAAATACCTTCACCTAAAATAATTATAAAGGCGTTTCAAGAGGTCAAACCTCAGTTGATACTCTCTGTACCTCTTGTTGTTGAAAAAATTTATAAGAAACAAATTATTCCAGTTCTATCGAAAACTGCAATTAAAATATTTTTGAAAATTCCCGTATTATCAAAAAAGATTTATGCAAAAATTCTTTCAAAATTAATGAATGCTTTTGGAAATAATTTTCACGAAGTGGTTATAGGTGGCGCAGCACTTAATCACGAAGTTGAGAATTTCTTTAGAAAAATTGATTTTCCTTTTACAAATGGATATGGTATGACCGAATGTGGCCCATTGATAAGTTATGCAGGAAGTAAAATCAATAAAGCTTATTCAGTTGGTAAAGTTGTTGATACCTTAGAAATAAAAGTTGATAGTAGTGACTCGCAAAATGAAGTTGGTGAAATATGGGTGCGAGGGGAAAATGTTATGGAAGGATATTACAAAAATGATGAAGCAACAAATAAAGCACTTGATAAAGATGGTTGGTTACACACAGGCGATTTAGGTTTAATTGATAAAGAAGGTTTTATCTTTCTCAAAGGGCGATGCAAGGATATGATGCTCAGTTCATCGGGACAAAATATTTATCCGGAGGAAATCGAATCACGATTGAACAATATGCTATTTATTAGCGAATCACTCTTGATAGATAGAGCGGGTAAATTAGTTGCTCTTGTTTATCCTGATTTTGAAGCAATTGACGCAGAAAAAATAAGCGAGAATGAATTGAAGAATAAATTAGATGAAAACTTAAAATTAGTTAATGAACATTTACCTAATTATTCAAAAATTACAAAAATCGAAATTTACCCCGAAGAGTTTGAGAAAACTCCTACTAAGAAAATTAAACGATATTTGTATGAGAGGAAATAAAACATTTAGAAAGTTTTTTCGAAATTTTAGAAAACAGAAAATATGAAACTGAATAAAATATTAATAATTCTTTTTCTTTTAACTGGAATAATCTTTCCGCAAAAAACAGACAAAGTTATTCTTGTAATAATAGACGGAGCAAGATATTCTGAAACTTTAGGCGATTCACTCGCAAGATTTATTCCGAAGATGAAAGCAATCTCCGAAGTCGGAACCATCATTGATACAATGCTTAATGATGGTGCAACAGTTACTCGATATGCAATTCCTGCAATTTGGTGTGGCTCTTGGGCAACTCCAAGAGATACTTTTTACAATGGAGGTAACACTCAGTACACTATTGTTCCCTCTATATGGGAATATTACAGAAAACATTATAATGTTGATATGTACCAAACATTTTATGCAATAAAGAATTTAAGTACACCATGGTTGCAAAGTTTCCATAGTGAATATGGACCATCTTTCTGGCCCTATTATTATTTGCAAGGAACTAAAGATATGGATGTTTGGAATGCAGCAAGATTAAAATTAATTCAATATAAACCAGTACTAAGTGTAATTTATCTTGCTGATGTTGATGCTGCAGGGCATTCGGGTAATTGGACTACATATACAAACGCAATTATCTTAGCGGATAGTATTGTTGGACTATTATGGGATTTTGTTCAGTCAGATACAAATTTCAAAGATAAGACAACAATTATGATAACAAACGATCACGGCAGGCATTTAGATGGAGTGTCGTCAGGATTTCAAGGACACGGATGTGGTTGCTGGGGATGCCGACGAGTAATGTTTCTTGCAACCGGTAAAGGAATACAGGAAGGAGTTGTAACAGATAAAAAGCACTCAATAATTGATATAGCGCCCACAATTTCAGAGATGCTAAATTTTCCCACTCCTTATTCAGATGGGATTTCTGCATCGGAAATATTTGAAACTGCCTCTTCTTATGGTTATGAAAGAAATGAAATTTATAAATTTTATTTAGAGCAGAATTACCCTAATCCATTCAATCCTTCGACAGTAATAAGTTATCAGTTACCAGTTGGCAGTTTGGTTCAAATTAAAATTTTTAATATGCTTGGACAGGAAATCGCAACAATGGTTAATGAAGAGAGACCCGCAGGAACACATAAAGTAGAATTTAATGCAATTAATCTTTCCAGCGGGTTATATTTTTATCAAATTCAGTATCAAGATAAAACAGAAACAAGAAAAATGATGCTATTAAAATAAACTTTTATAATTATAAAATTTAAAATGAAAACTTGTAATTCAATTATGTCGTTTTTGCTGTTTGTTATTCTAATCTCTATTTCAAAATTATTTGCACAAACAATTGATTCAACCAACCTACCCATTGTAATAATAAATACAAATGGACAAGAAATCCCTGACGAGCCAAAGATCACTGCTGATATGAAAGTAATATTTGATGAAAATAAAACTTATTTTAAACTGACAGATACTTGTTATAATTATATTGGTAAAATTGGAATAGAACTTCGTGGTTCTACTTCTATGACATTATATCCTAAAAAGCAATATGGTATAGAAACGAGAGATGATTCAGGTGAAGATTTGAATGTTTCGTTATTGGGACTACCAAGCGAAGCTGACTGGATATTGAATGGACCTTATGGCGATAAATCTCTTTTAAGAAATGTTTTAGTTTACAAGTTATCAAATGAGATAGGAAGATATGCAAGTCGTTCAAAATTTTGTGAAGTGATTATAAACGATGATTATAAAGGTGTTTATGTCCTTCTAGAAAAAATTAAACGAGATAAAAACCGAGTTAATATAAAAAAACTTGAACCACCTGACTCAATAGGGTATAAACTAACAGGGGGTTATATATTTAAATTAGATAAAACTGAAGGAAGTGAGACCGAAGGATGGTATTCAACTTATTTATCAACGCCACCTTTTAACAAGCAAATTTATTACCAATATCATTATCCAAAACAAGAAGATATTACTGTTCAACAAAAGAATTATATAAAAGATTTTCTCTTTTATTTTGAATCCGATGTTTTTTTTGGTAGCATCAATAATCCTTTTGTTAAATTTCTTGATATTATTAATATAAATTCATTTATTGATTTTGTATTACTTAATGAATTTTCGAAAAATATTGATGCATACAGATTAAGCACATTTTTATATAAAGATAGAAATGATATTGATTCATTACTATGTTTTGGACCGATTTGGGATTTCAATATTGCATTTGGTAATTGCAATTACTATGAAGGTTGGACTACATCGGATTGGCAAATTAATTTTAACAATTTCGAAACATGGGAAGTATTTTTTCCACCATTTTGGTACAAGAAAATTTTTGCATTTGATTTTATTCAAAACAAATTTTCCTTTAGATGGAATGAATTAAGAAACACCGTAATTGATACCTCAAAATTAAATAACTACATTGATTCGGTAACAACATTATATGCAGATGCTATTGATAGAAACTATCAGAGGTGGCCAACACTTGGTCAATGGGTTTGGCCGAATTATTTCGTAGGTAATACTTACCAAGAAGAAATAAATTATTTGAAGGGTTGGATTTCGGATAGAATTGATTGGATCAATAATAATACTTTTACAAATCCATCTTTTATTGAATGGGCTTCGAGTAGTCAAGTCTCAAAAACCATTTATAATAATTTTATCACTCTTGAGAGAAATGCAATAGTATTGAGTCAGGTAAATATTGACTCAATAATTTTCAATTCGGAAACGGATACGATGTCAATTGAAGATTTAGATGATTCGATAAGAATAAATTTATCAGTTGATGGTAAGTTTAAATTTAAAGGAATCGGCTATTGCAATAATAAAATAGTTGAGATTTCTCCTTCATATTATATCACGCTAGCTGTTGGAAACGACATTGATAGTTATGAAGTATTACCAAGCGAATTCAAATTAGAACAAAATTATCCCAATCCATTTAATCCTTCGACAGTAATCAGTTATCAGTTACCAGTAAGCAGCTTGGTTCAGATAAAAGTTTATAATGTACTTGGACAGGAAATTGCAAAATTAGTTAATGAAGAAAAACCCGCGGGAACACATCATGTAGAATTAAATGCTAGCAATTTGTCGAGTGGGATTTATTTCTATAGGATAGAAGCAGGTAAATTTGTAGAAACAAAGAAGATGGTA
>JAFGID010000337.1 GCA_016929735.1 Ignavibacteriales bacterium
AATCCCAGTTACTTCAAATTTACAGGTATGTTTTGGGAAGTATTATGCCCGTTATTGAAAAAATACGCACCAGAAAAATTTAAGGAACTTGAACGAAGGCAAGGTCCTTTCGGATATTTTGATGAGAATGTAAGAGAAGAAATTGATTATAAGAATGACATATTGAATTTTATGGCAGCGCTCCGATATATGAATGAACGTATTGATATGATGTATACTCCCGATGATATACATTACATTGAAATTGATGGTGACGATTATCCATATATGCCAAACCAATGGCTTGATAAAGATTTTATATTAGGTCGCGGCGATTGGTTTGATTAATAATTTTAATAAATATTTTAATTGGAGGTAAAAAAATGAAAAAAATATTTTTATTACTATCAGCTAGTTTATTATTTTTATGCAGTTGTGGGGAATCTGAGAATGCGAATAAATATATTGATAGTGGATGGAAAAAATACGAAGCAAGTGACTTTGAAGGGGCATTAAAGGATTACAACAAAGCAATAGAAATTGAACCTGAAAATCCTCTCGCTTATAATGACAGAGGGATAGTAAAATTCTATCTCGAAGATTACAATGGTTCTATGGCTGACTACGATAAAGCAATAGAACTCGATCCCAAATATCCTGACCCTTATTATAATCGTGGAGTAAACAAATTAGAAATAGGTGATTATCAGGGATGTATAGATGAAAGCGATAGAGCACTCAAATTTGATCCGAATTATACAGATGCTTATGTAAATAAATGTGTAGCCAAACAACATCTTGGCGACTGGGCCGGCTCATTAACAGATATTAACAAAGCAATAGAACTTGAATCTGATTATGGACTGGCTTATATAAATCGCGGTATTTCAAATTATTACCTAAATAATTTCGAAGAAGCCTGTGCTGATTGGCAAAAAGCATTAGAACTTGGTTATACCGAAGCTACAGAATATATAGAAGAGTATTGTAAATAAAAAAAGAGGAAAAATTGTTAAATAGATTATTTAGCGTTTTTGTAGCAATTTTAATTTTTTTTTCCTGTAACGAACAACCAACACAAAAATCAGATAACTTTTATGGCCCATATTTGGGACAAACAAATTCAAGCAAAATTCCAAAATTATTTACCGAATATTTCATTAATACTAATCTCTATGAAAGAGATGCAACTTTTTCAAAAGATGGAAAAGAATTTTTCTATTCAATTTTTCTACCATCAGGAAAAGGAGTAATAATTACCACAAAGGAAATTGATGGCAAATGGATAACCCCTGAGGTGGCTTCATTTTCCGGAAACTACAGCGATATTGAACCATTCATATCTGAAGATGGTAAGAAATTATATTTTGTATCTAACAGACCTCTTACAGGAGGAGAACCTAAAGATTATGACATTTGGTTCGTTGAAAAGGAAGGTGACATTTGGGAGCCACCTTACAATCTAAGTGAATCTATTAATTCAAAAGAAAATGAATTTTATCCGACTTTGAGCAAAAATGGAAATTTGTATTTTACTGCACATCGCGAAGATTCTTATGGAGGAGAAGATATTTATTGTTCAAAATTAAAAGACGGAAAATATTCAGCTCCTGAAAATCTAGGCACTGGCGTAAACAGTGAGTTGGGCGAATTTAATTCCTTCGTTGCCTACGATGAAAGTTATATCATTTTTGGTTCTTATGGTAGAGAAGGTGAAATAGGTGGTGGTGATATTTACATCTCATTTAGAGGAGAAGATGGAACTTGGGGTCAAGCAAAATTATTTAATGAACCAATTAATTCTCCATATCTCGATTATTGTCCTTATGTAACTTACGATGGTAAATATTTGTTTTTTACAAGCGAAAGAATATCAGATGAATTTCAAAAAGCAGATAAAATGACCTATGAAAATATTAAGTATTTTATTAATTCTGCACAAAATGGAAGCGGGGATATTTATTTTGTGGATGCAAAAGTTATTAAAGAAATGAAAGATAAATAGAGGAAACTGTTATTATGATATTTAAGATGTATTTAATTTTTTTCCTGTTAGTATTTGCGTCCATTTTCATATTTGCCCAATTGCCTTATCTGTCTGTTTACCTATCTATGAGTGATAGTTCGAATTACACAATAATTCATTACAGTCCTATTTGCGATGGTTGTATTTCTGTAGGTAGTAATGAGTTTTATAACTCAAATCAATACAAGTTAGAAGATGACTATTTTCAGTTTGTTATCATAGATAAAAATGATGATAGAATGACAGTTAATTTTAAAACGAACCCAGGATATTTTATTACATATATCTACATAAGAGATGTTCCATTTATCCCAGGAATAATTGATATTACTGAATATTTGGAATACTATCCGAATGATGATGACATAATGTTTATCAAAATTGCAAATAGTCTTTGGGGAGAAGACTGCGGATGCGATTAGAGTAAAAATTCCCCCAAAACATATTTACTTTTCAATTAATAGGAAATTAAAATGAAATTTTTTATCGTTCTGATGTCTTTTATATCTTATAGTATTTTTTTATGCGCACAAAATATTAAGCCCATTATTAATCAAATGGACTCAACTAAATATTTTTCAGATTTAAATAATAATGAACACGATATCGGTGAGAATCTATCTGCAAAGATTGAGATTGAAGATTTTGGTTTTAATCGATCAAATAGCTTTTCAAAAAAAACATATTTTTTCAATTTCAAATTAATTAACAATGGCGACGTTTACATATCAGACGCCAATATAACTATTGAATGGTTTACTGCAAATAACGAAAAATTATTACACTCACAAAATGAGTATGTTGTAAACATAACAGACAAAAAATTAAAACCCGGACAATCAAAAAATAAATTTATCGAATTTCCTACATTTATTGAAGGGCATTCGAATGATATTATAAGTGTCAACGCATATTTAAGTGTTCAAGGAATTAAAACGAAATTATTCGAACGTTTTATTATCTTAAAAAAAGAATTTAATATTCCAGTCAATAAATTGATTGAACTTGAAATACTTAAGAAAGGATATGGCGAAGATTTCGGTTCCAAAGGGGATAAAATACTCGTTGGACGAATTGATTATCAAATAAAAAATATTTCTGACAAGGACATTGATTTTCCCGTAATACTAAAACTAATCTGGAAAAATGCAACCAAGAATGAAATATTTAATGAAACTGAAGAATATGTGGTTGATAATACAGATAAGTTGAAAGTAGGAGAAGTGAAAACATTATATTCTACTTCGGGAAAAGGATTTACTAATGCGAAAGTTTTTCCTTTTAATATGACAATTGATATTATTATGATAGATAACGGTGAAGAGATGCTAATTCAAAAGGATTTAAAAATTAATTACAGAGAGGATTAATTTATTATATTAAAATGATTATAAAGAAAGTCAAATTTATTTCATACAAAAAATCGCGTCGAACACATTATAATTCAATGATTTACAGAAATTATATTAAGTTACAGCTTAATTCCTCTTGCTTAATATACTAAATTTTATTAAATTAAGGTAAAAATTTTTCTAAAATGATAAGTAAAGAGTTACTTGATATTATTTGTTGTCCCGAAACAAAAGCTGATTTGGTCCTCGAGGGGAATTATCTAATTTCCACAGACCCGAACACTCGAAGGAAATACAAAATCGCGAATGATATACCAGTGCTTTTAATCAATGAATCCGAACAAATGGAAGACAGTGAATGGAAGAAAATTATGTTTAAGCATGGAAGAGAGCTTTAGTGGAAAGTGACAAGTATTAAGTAAATAGTAGTTGATAAAAATTGATTTAAGTTTTTTGATTATTTATAAATGATAAAGATAAGAAAAAAAATAGCGTTAGTTATTATTCTTTTTTTGGCTGCAAGGATTAATATTATTGCTCAACCGGACAAGAATCTGCAAAATAAGTTTATGCTCGCCCAGAGTTATGAGCAATCTGGTCAGCTTGAAAAAGCAAAGACGATTTTCGAAGAAGTATATAATGCCGAACCAAAAAATTCTCAGTATGTGTTTGCCCTAAATAATATTTATATTAAATTAAAAATGTACGAACCATCAATTTCAATTTTAGAAAAACATATTTTAAATTTCCCCAAAGACATTGACACTTATGGTTTGCTCGGTAGCTCCTATTATTTAATGGACAACAAGAACAAAGCTTATGAAACTTGGGACAAAGGGACACAAGTTACTCCCAATTCAATCGGCGGTTACAGAGTAATTGTAAATTATGTTTTGGAAAATCGTTTGTTTGATAAAGCAATAGAAATATTAAACAAAGGAGCTTCGGTTTCATCTGACCCCACAATATTTTCTTTTGACCTTGCAAGATTGCACTATATGACAATGAATTTTTCGGCTGCTGCGGAGGAGTATTGTAAAATTTTGGCAAATAAACCAGAGAATCTGGAAGCGGTAAAAAGAGAGATTGTTAAATATATTGACAAACATGATGCGCTAAATCAATCGATTCCGGTTATTGAAAAATATAGCGATAAAAATGCACACATTGCTTTCTTGGAATTATTGAGTTTTATTTATACGCAAGCCGAATATTTTGATAAAGCATTCGAAATAATAAAAGAAATCGAAAACACAACAACAAAAAACGGTTCAAGAGTTTTTACTTTTGCAGAGGAAATGTACAAGCAAAATTATTTTGAAATTGCTGCAAGTGCTTATAATTTTGTCATAGAAAAATATCCAAATTCTTCTTTTGTAACACATTCAAAAGTTGGATTTGCAAAAACATATGAACAAACATTAAATCAAAAATTTTTAAGTGATAATTTATGGAAGACATACTCTTTTCGCTCGTTAATCCCGGCTGAGGAATATTCCAGCATTTTTAAGATTTATGATGAGATTATTCAGACACCAAAACACGGAAGCCCAGTCATAGAGGCAATGTATAGGGTGGCAACCATCAAATTTGAAAAACTTCAGCAATATAACGAAGCAGAGGAAATTTATATAGATTTAATTGCGACATTGCCATCATCCGACTTTGCAATGCTGGCTTATGATAAATTAGCAAAAATTTCAATTTTCAATAATAAGCTAGATTTTGCCTTTGACTACCTTGATAAAATCGTTAAATCAAATACAAAATTAAGTGGTCTAAAAAATTCAGCATTGTATTATCAGGCAAAAATTAATTTCTGGCGAGGAAAATTTTTTGAATCTATTGAGTTATTAAAAAACATAACAAAAAATCTTTCAGATGATTATGCCAACAACGCTATTGAATTATCAATTTTAATTAACACAACTAAAGGCGATTCAATCAACCTTGTTGAATATGCAAGAGCGGATTTATTGGCCGAACAATATAAATTCCAAGAATCTGCTGAGATATTTAATACGCTGGCAATAAATCCGAAGTTATTTTTAATTAACACCTTATCAAAATACAAATATGCTGAAATGTGTATCGCTCTTTCAAATTATAACCTTGCAATCGAATCATTAGAAGATATTGTTAATAATGAAAATCTTGATTTATTAAACGACAAATCATTATTTTTATTAGCAGAAACATATTTTTTCGGAATAAACAATAAAGATAAAGCGTTTGCAATATGTCAAAAGATATTAGAATCATATCCAAATTCATTATTCACATCAAAAACGAGAGAATTAATTATAAAAATTCAAAATACGAGTGAGAATATATGACAACTTCAAAAAAGTCACCAATAGCTGTATGCTCTTTCTGTGGACGAAAGTCAACAGAGGTAAAAAATATGATTGCAGGTCCTGACGTTTACATCTGCGATGAATGTGTAAAAGTAAGTATGGACATCGTAAAGAAAAATTCTATTACATCTTTTTATAAAGATAAAGAGAGTCAATTGCTTACTCCAGATGCAATTAAAGCAACTTTGGATGAACATGTAATAGGGCAGGAAAAAGCCAAAAAAATTATTTCTGTAGCAGTTTATAATCATTATAAAAGAATAACTTCTACTTCTACATTATTTGATGAAGAAGATATTGAAATAGAAAAAAGCAATATTCTTTTAATTGGACCAACGGGTGTAGGGAAAACCTTAATAGCTCAAACATTAGCAAAAACGCTTGATGTCCCTTTTGCTATTGCTGATGCAACAACATTAACAGAAGCCGGTTATGTCGGGGACGATGTAGAAACAGTGCTGGTTAGATTACTACAAGCAGCAAATTATGATTTGGAAAAAGCAGAGCGAGGAATTATTTACATTGACGAATTAGATAAAATTGCACGAAAAAGTGAAAGTGCATCAATCACACGAGACGTTTCCGGTGAGGGAGTTCAACAAGCATTACTTAAAATTCTTGAAGGAACTGTTGCCGGAGTTCCACCAAAAGGTGGCCGTAAACATCCTGAGCAAAATCTTGTAATGATAAATACAAAAAACATTTTATTTATCTGTGGCGGTGCATTTGATGGAATTGATCCCATTATTGCTAAAAGAATAAATACAAACCAGATGGGCTTCGATGCTAATGTTGAATATAAAAGAAATCTTGAGAAAGATGAATTGATAAAACTAACCCAACCTGAGGACTTAATACATTTTGGTTTAATACCTGAGTTGGTCGGGCGACTTCCGATTATTGCGCCACTTGAATCTCTTAATGCCGATGCGTTAAAGGATATATTAAACAAACCAAAAAACGCCATCTTAAAACAATACAGGAAATTATTCAGGATGGAGGGGGTAGAACTTGAGTTTGAACAAATGGCAATTGACGAAATTGTTCAAATTGCAATGAAGAGAAAAACCGGTGCAAGAGCATTACGTTCAATCGTTGAGAATATTCTACTTGACATTATGTTTGAACTTCCAACTAAACAAAATATTGAGAAATGTTTAATCACGCGAGATACTGTTTTGCATAACAATGAACCAATTTACATCGAAGCGGATAGGAAGTCAGCATAATTGTTAGTTTAATTTAGAAAATAAAATTAAAAGAATATTTTTGCTACAAAGTAAAAAAAACATATATTTACAACTCAAATTTTAGTTCTTTTGTAAAATTGCTGGTGTAGCTCAGTTGGTAGAGCAGCTGATTTGTAATCAGCCGGTCGGGGGTTCAAATCCCTTCACCAGCTCATTCAAAATAATAATCCAATTTCAATTAGAGGTTGGATTTTTTTTATTATTCAAAAAATAATCACAATAATTGGTAGAGCATCCCGAGGTATCAGGCCGGTCGGGGGTTCAAATCCCTTCACCAGCACTTTTTTAAAATTCCAAATAACAAATTACAAATAACAAATAAATTTTGAAAATCAAATTTTAAAGAATTAATATTTGAAACCCTATACTATCTTTAAAACTTGTATTTAACTTGTCGAAATATCTGTGTCCTAATTTTTAAAATTTCAAATTATGAAAAACATTTTAATAAAATAATTATATTTATATATCGTATTTTTAATCTAAAAAATATTTTATGAATGAATATCAAAAGTCCGGTTTTTTTGCACAGGTGCCCGGAATGATGGAAGAATTATGCGAACAGGAATTAATTGAAATTGGTGCAAAAGAAACCAAAGTTATTTATAGAGGCATTCATTTCAATGCGGATAGCGAAACACTTTATAAAATAAATTACACTTCGAAATTAATTTCAAGAGTGCTCGCACCACTTTTCAGTTTTCATTGCTATAATCCACAAGACATAGTTAAAAAAGCACAAAAAATTAAATGGGATGATATTTTACCGGTAGATAAAACATTTTCCATCAATTGTTCATTGAACAAAAGTAAAATAACAAATTCTCTATACGCATCACAATGTTTAAAAGATGGGATCGTTGATTGCTTCAGAAATAAATATGGCAAAAGACCCAATGTTGAAACTGTTAATCCCGATATTAGATTTTTTCTTCATATAGAACAAGATAATGCAATTGTCAGTTTAGATACATCCGGGGAATCATTACACAAGAGAGGCTACAGATTGCTTTCTGGTGATGCACCAATGCAGGAGATTTTGGCAGCTGCGATTATTCGTATAAGTGGGTGGAAAGGTGATAATATTCTGTTAGATCCAATGTGTGGTTCTGGTACAATTCTTTGTGAAGCA
>JAFGID010000051.1 GCA_016929735.1 Ignavibacteriales bacterium
AATCGAAGCTTTAATTGCCTCTTCAAGATTTCCTAACCCTCGCACTTTATCCAATATTTCGCCAATTTTTTGTTCACCATATTTTTCCGAAATATATCTAAACAATGCCTGTCCACCTCGATATGCATAATAACCACCAAGATAGTTAATGTTTGGCAAATACTCGTTCAGCACTGCATCGCTAATAAACATATCTGAATAAGTGTCCCACCCCGATGACATATATTCCGCCATTCCTTCATGATACCATAGAGGAAGTTGTAAAGTAATTCCTTTAGAAATCACATTTTGAATTGTTCCACCATAGAGCATATCTTGCAAAAATGCGTGCACGAGTTCGTGCCTGGCAACATGTCGAAACTTTTCATAACTCCCCTCGAAAGGAATAACAATCCTATTCTTAAATGGTTCGGTAAATCCACCAATGCCCTGACTCAAATATTCGTCAACTGTATTCGTTTCCTGAAATTCATTGTGCGAGTTATAAACGATAACTGGAATTCTATTATTGATTTTATACTTCAATTTTGTTTGAAGTTCATCTAAAAAATCTTCGAGAGTAGCGGCAGCAAACTCAGTAGGAATTTTTCCTTCAAGTGAAAAATAAATATCAAAATGTTTTGTCTGTATATAATACCAATCGTTGTCAAAGTATGAGACACGATTCTTACCGAATTGCGCTAGCATACTTCCAAATGATAAACAAGTCAAAATCAATACGTAAACTAACTTTTTCATAATTTACCTCTCAATTTTTATCTTAATAAAAGTATATTTTTAAGTTTTTACAACAATACAAAATTTATTTCTTCTCTTTTTATATCTACATTTTTTATTCTTACTCTGACTTTATCACCCAGCCTGATTCTCCTTCCTTTTCTAATACCCACAATTGAATAATTTTTACTATCGTATTTGTAATAATCATCTTCAATATCTCGTAGTCTAACTAGCCCTTCTGCCAAGTTTGATTTAATTTCAACAAAAATTCCAAAATGGATTACACCAGAAACAACACCCTCGAAAATCTCACCAATTTTATTCTTCAGAAACTCAATTTGTTTCAATTTAATTGATAATCTTTCTGCAGTAATCGCTTTTCGTTCCTGAAGAGAAGCTCTATCGCAAAAATCAGAAATATCTTTTTGTTTAAATAATGGTTTATGCCCGTTACGAATATAATTATTTATCAACATATGCACAACTAAATCGGGAAACCTTCTTATTGGTGAAGTGAAATGAGTATAGTTTTTAAAACCTAATCCATAATGCCCAATATTTAAATTTGAATAAATTGCTTTAGCCATTGACCGAATAGCAATATCATTTATCAATGCTTCTTCTTCAGTGCCTTCCGATAACTGAATAACTTTCTGAAATTCTCTTGCTAAGTTTTTTGCATAAGGATCAAATTTATATCCAAGTGTATTCACAAAATTTGCAAATTCTGTTACTTTTTCCGAATCAGGTCTGTCGTGAACTCGATATATAAAATCCTTATTAAATTTTCTGTTTTGGGGTTTAACAGTTAATGCAATGATTTTATTTGCAAGTAACATTAACTCTTCAATTAGTTTGTGGCTATCAAGAATCTCTTTTACTTTAACATTCAGAATTTTTCCATTCTTATCCAACTTAAATTCTACATCGTTAGATATAAAATTTATGCTTCCGGTTCTTGTCCTTTTTTCTCTTAATGCTTTTGCGATTTCATTCAACTGAAATAATTCATTGTAAAATTTTCCTTCCCCCATGTCAAGAATTTTTTGAACATCCTCATAACTAAATCGTTTTTTGCTGTTAATAATGGTTTTTTTGATTTCATAATTAACAATTTTACTATCTGGTGTTAATTCAAAAAGAACCGAAAATGTTAATCTATCCTTATGTGGAACTAGGGAGCAAATATCATTGGATAATTTCTCGGGTAACATTGGAATCACTTTACCAACTAAATATACGCTTGTTCCGCGATTGTATGCCTCCTTAAAAATAATCGAATCTTTTGGAGCATAATGACTGACATCGGCAATATGAACACCAACAAGAAAATTACCGTTTTCAAATTTCTCGATAGAAACTGCATCGTCAAAATCCTTTGCTGTTTTAGGATCTATTGTAAATATATTTTTATCTCTAAGGTCAAGTCGCTTATCAATTTCATCCTTGGAAATTTTTGCCGATAGCTTTTCACTTTCGGATATTACTGCATTATTAAATTTATAATCCAATTCACATCTTTTCGCAACCAAAGCAATTTCACAATCTTCATCTTTTATTAATGTACTTTTAAACTCTTTGTCTTCATTCATTTCCTTTTGAGATTTCATTTTCTCTCTTTTTAAGTTATCCACCAAATTATCTAAATTAAGTTTGTTTTTGTATTTAAATTCTGATTTTAGATATTGTCTTTTAACTACACGAACAATTTTTCCTTGACGATATTTCCCTTTCTTTTTATCTAATAAAGTAATTTCCACTGTATCGCCATCATTAGCATCATTTAAATAATCTGATGGGATAAAAATTTTACCGAGAATGTTGTTTTTTAGATGGACATATCCAAAATCGTTCTTAGAATTAAAATATAATTTCCCAACAAGTTTATCCAACATAGCTGGATTAATTCGAAATCTTTTTCCATCTCTCATTAGGGAACCTTTTTTGAGAAGTAAATTCAAAATATTTTTTAAGTTTGCATATTCTTCTTCGTTGGATATTTTAAATCGCTTTTGAAGTTCTTTCGATTTAATCCTAAGATTTGGATGTTCTCGGAAATATTTAATAATTTTTTCTTTCATTAAAATTCAAACCTATATTTTAAACCTAGTTCATCTATTTTCTCACCATATTTCATCGTGTTACTCACGGGGTCTCTTCTCTCAACTCTTAGAGAAAAATTTCTGGAGAACAACCATTCAAGACGAATGGTGGCATCAGATAGATTTTGAAAGACATCCTCTGTACCACCCAATGTATACTTTAAATTCTGATACCTTCCAGAAATTGAAACACTGTATTTTGTTTCAAACCCATAATCTTTTTCGCCTACTTGTATCTCACTTATCGCATCACCAAAAACTTCGTTTGCCGCATTTGTTAACACTGTCCCAAAAAACGAATTAGAGAAATCTCTTAAAAATTCATTGCTGACACTTCCACCAACATTTTGTCCGCCCCTCATGGGTTGTCCTATTAATATAAAAGATAATGCATCTGCTTCGTCAAAATTAGTGTTTGGAATATCATTTTCAATATCCTGACGCCCAGTATATACAGCAATATTATCTGTGCTCCGAACAAAATTTGCTCCGAGTTGACTAAATGGTCCCTTTAATTTAATTTTCACAGCATAATCTTCAGGAAATGAACTCGAACCAACAGCTAAATAAGTAAAAGGATATATTGCCGTAATGTTTAAGTAAGGGTCTGCAATATCGCTTTCAAATCTTACTTTTCCATCCGCATCCAATTTTTTCACAAAAAGAAGATACGAACCTTCTTGAAGGTCAAATTGTCCTTGTGTAAATCTAAAACCATCCCTGTTTATAAAACGACTTGTTCCATATATTATCGCAATCAGTTTTTGATTTAATGTTTTATCCAAGGCGAATTCTAACCTTGCATTGTTTTCCGTTTTAACCACGATATCATAACTTAAATCAAATTCCTGAACCGTTTCTTGAATTATTATTTCTTCTCCGTTTGTCATTGTAAGCAATTCTTCAAATTTTCTGTTCTTTCTTTGCGAAGCAGAGGTATCGGCATAAAATCTATAAATAAATTCATCCCCTGAACTTCCTATCGTCTTTTCAGATGCAAAATAGACATCTACATCTTTTAATAGAATTATTCCCTTGAAATTTGAATAATTATTAGAATAAGTGAATTTCCAACTTCCTTCTGATGCAATATATAATTCACCAAACAAGTTTGGGCTGGCCCCTCGACTGTCTTTACCGAGCAATGCAAGGCTACCATTAATTTCTAAATTGATACTATTTAGATCGAAACCATCAAGTTCAATGTTTCCTTGAATGCTTAATATCC
Organism: Ignavibacteriales bacterium; assembly: GCA_016929735.1. Lineage (GTDB taxonomy): Bacteria > Bacteroidota > Ignavibacteria > Ignavibacteriales > Melioribacteraceae > JAFGPR01. Next base: position 4,051 of record JAFGID010000051.1, read on the forward strand.
CTTTATTCTTAGAACCCGTATTGTTTTTAATTTGTAATTGTTCGAGAGATGCTGTGCTACCAGCAAAATTAAATAATAAATTGAAATCGTAACTTAGATTTGTTGGTAACAATTCAACATATCCGTTATCGATTTGTAAAGCTCCAGAAAATCTTGGTCTTGACAACGAGCCAC
>JAFGID010000052.1 GCA_016929735.1 Ignavibacteriales bacterium
AACCGCACAAAAGCAAGAGTTTGGCAGCCCTTCCCTGCAAGCTTCGCTTCGCTGCCAAACACTTGCTTTTCTTCTATCGCACCTGCATTGTTGATAGGTTTGTGCTATTTTGATAAAATTTAATAGAATAAAATGGCTCTTTATAATTTTGACTTGCAATTCTTTATTAACTACCTTTAATATTAATTATCTAAACAGGTGGGAATTTGATACATAACATTTTTTGATTTGCTTGTCAGTTTTTGAAAAATAAGGCAATTAATTAACTAACGAAGTAAAATTATGGATGCTTTAAGTAGTAATGCAGATAATAATAATCAAGAGAAATCTGAACAAAATATCAAACAACAACTATCAGTTCTTAAAGGTATTATAGAATCTATAAAAAGTCCGGTATTCTCTGTTGATAAAGAATTTAAATATACCAGCTTTAATAAAGAGCATGCCATTATAATGAAGTTATTATATAATGCCAAAATTGAACTTAATAATAATATGTTGGATTACATGACAGTTGGAAAAGACCATGAAAAAGCAAAACTGAACTTGAGTAAAGCTTTAAAAGGCGAAAATATAATTGAAGAAGCATTTTCAGGGGAAGAACTATTATCTCGTTTGTATTTTGAAGTAACTCACAACCCAATTTACGACCATGATAACAAAATAATTGGTGTTGCAGTAATGGCTAAAGATATTACCATACGCAAAAAGGCGGAAGTAAAGCTGCAAACTTCCGAAAAATGTTATCGTCGGCTTTTTGAATCAGCAAAAGACGGCATATTGATTCTTGATACCCTCACAGGAAAGATAGTTGATGTAAATCCTTTTATTAAAAAAATGCTTGGATATAGCCATGAGGAATTAATAGATAAAGAGCTATGGGAAATTGGCGCTTTTAAGAATATTAGTGCTTCAAAAGAAGCATTTATTGAATTACAGAGTAAAGAATACATCCGATTTGAAAATATGCCGTTGGAGACAAAAGAAGGGAAACTGATAAATGTTGAATTCATAAGCAATGTTTATCTGGTCGACGATAAAAAGGTAATACAATGTAATATTCGTGATATTACTGAGCGCATAATAGCAAATGAACAATTATTAATCGCCAAAGTCAAAGCCGAAGAAAGCGACCGTTTAAAAACTGCCTTCCTGCACAACGTTTCACACGAAATTCGAACTCCCTTGAATGCCATTGTCGGCTTTTCTGGATTTCTTAACAACCCCGATTTATCAGCAGAAAAACGCAAGAATTTTACCGATATTATTCTACAAAGTAGCGACCAGTTGCTTTCAATTATTGACGATATTATTAGAATTGCCTCCATTGAATCCGGACAGGAAATAATTCAGGAAAATGAAATCAATATAAATTTGATATGCAACCTTTTAAAGGAACAATTCTTACCCCAAAGCATAAATAAGAATATTACATTCAATTTGAAAACAATCTTACCAGATGATGAGGCAATTATTATTACCGATTCAACCAAAATAATTCAAATACTCACAAATCTTATAGTTAATGCCCTTAAATTCACTCAACAAGGATACATTACTTTTGGATATATGGTAAAAGATAGCCATTTAGAATTTTATGTTGAAGATTCCGGAATAGGTATTCCTTTAAATATGCAAGATGAGATATTTAAACGGTTTCGTCAGGTTGAAACTACCGATACAAGAAATTTTGGCGGTTCAGGATTGGGCCTGTCTATCTCAAAAGCTTATGTTGAGATGCTTGGCGGTAAAATGCGGTTAACTTCCGAATTGAATAAAGGTTCTGTGTTTTATTTTACCATTCCTTATAAAAAGGTAAATCTGAAAAAATTACCTGATATTCCCAACATTAAGGGATTACATTTTGAATTTAAAAAGCCTAAGACCCTTTTAATTGCCGAAGATGAAGACTCTAATTTTATGCTGTTGCAAGAATTGTTATCGGATATGGGAATAAGCATTATCAGGGCTGTAAATGGCATCGAAGCTGTTGAATTATGCAAATCTAACCCTCAAATTAATTTGGTGTTGATGGACATAAAAATGCCGGAGATGGATGGCTACGAAGCAACAATGCAGATAAAAGAATTTAAACCTGATTTATACATAATAGCCCAAACAGCATATTCTACCGAAGCTGATAAAAACAAAGCCTTTGCATGTGGTTGTTCCGATTTTATGAGCAAACCACTTAAAAGAGATTTGTTACTATCAAAAATTAACGAGCAACTACTTAAATAAAAACAAAACCCTGCTTTCAATTTGATTGTTTTTTTTATCCGCTTCGATAAAACCTCTGTCTTGATACATTTACAGTATAATTAAAAGGAAATAAAGTTGGGCAGAGCCAGCCAACACTCCCATCCCAGCGCAGTAAGGCACGTGCCACAAACCACACAAGCCAACGCACCACCAAAGTATGTGGCAAGAGCCTTCCTGCCCGTCACGCTCTAACGCACCAAACGAGCCTTGCACTTCGTATCATCGGATTGATTATATTTGACAAATGAAAACTAAATGATAAACATGGCCAGTTGCTAACACGCAATATACGTAAGCCGGGGATTGTAGGTAATTCAAACTTTTGTACATTTACTCAAAATCGCAACGGTTTGATAAGTTGAAGCTTCGAAATCCCGGCCTCCGCATATTGCCAACCGTT
>JAFGID010000002.1 GCA_016929735.1 Ignavibacteriales bacterium
GCCCGAGTCTTTTATTGTTTCAGAGATTATCAGAGAAAAGATCTATTTATATTTGAAAAAGGAACTGCCATATTCTTCTGCCGTAACGGTGGAAAGGATAGAAGAGAAACCTGACAAAGATATGCTTTTCATTTCGGGAGTTATTCATGTGGAAACAGATTCACAGAAAGGAATACTTATCGGCAGGAATGGCAGAATGATAAAAAATATTGGGAAATCAGCCAGGCTGGATTTAGAAAAGTTTTTCGGAATAAAAGTATATCTTGATCTTGCTGTTAAGGTTGACAAGAACTGGAGCAGGGATCCTAAGGCCCTCAGCCGTTTAGGTTATTGATAATAATTGATTTGGATCCTGAAAAGTTGAATATATCCAAATCAAGTGTTATTTTACACTTGATCTTTAATGATATCTAATGCTTAGCGTGGCCTAACCCCATTTAACAGGACACAAAAGTCAAACGAAGACGCGACCCCGATTACCCCAAGAGTCAAGAGCCTATTTGACCCCTATTTCCATAACCATAAAATCATTTTTTAACTTTTTTTTACGTTGAACTGTGAGGCGCTCCCTTTGCGTCCGCACCAGTGAATAGTTCTTCAAACAACCTTAAATTATACGAAGTTTTTCATCAATGTTCTTCAGCCCATTATAGATGGCTGAAAACCTGTTCTTTGTAACAGATGGAGCATCCATTCGTTTTGTTGTTCCTTTTATATATGTATGAGCTTCGCTATCGCGGTAAAATTTTAAACTGTCTAACGAGGAAATCATGAGCTGAAATTTGACTGAATCAATTTTTTTTCTATCTTCTCGACTCCAGTAATACCGATTATGTTGATTAGCATTTTACGGAAATGGTGACTATAGTCAAACCCATAAGTTCTTTTTATTACTTCTTTTTCAACAAATGAGATATTTTTTGATTGTTTCAAATGTTTTTTAGCCAATCTTAAAATTATGTCATCCATTGAAATTTCAATCCAACCGCAAAGCTCTAAAATGGCTAATTTAGAATAGAACAGCCCATCTTGAATGTTGCTTGATTTGTTATACAACCTTTCAATCCGCTCAAGATTCCTTTTTATATATGATTTTGCAATCATAAGTTTTATGAAAATGTATTAATTGCAGCGTTAAGTCTACCAATAACTCTAAGTTTCCCTGATAAACCTTCGCTTAGTTTTTGATCAGAAAATTCTTCATGTTGCAGAAGTGCATTATATTTTGTTTTTATCTCATTTGGGCCAATTGCCTCCAACCTATCAATATTTTTTGCGATACCAACAAGAGTGGCTTCTATAACTGAGATTGGCGTTTTTATTGGGGCTTTTCCATCAAATAATTTCAAAAAGACAATCTTTATTGTTTTATCAAATAAATCCTTTTTTTCTAACGCTTGGACTTCGTCTATATTTCTGTTGTCTGCCATATACTCATTTAAAAACTTAGCAAGCCTTCCTCCATATTCGTTGTATTGATCATAAAAAGCAAAAAATCGAAGAATAAGCTCTTCTTTTGTAAAACGAAATCCAACTTCTTTTTTCATTTTATTTAAACGCATCCATTCTTTATTTTTATTAAGTTCTTTAAGTAAATTATTAAATGCTCCAGAATAGATGCAATTTCTTATTTCTTGGTTGTTAAGTTTCATAGCTCCGGTGTTAAGCCTATGAAAAATAGTAAATAAGTAATTTGTGTTGCTCTTTTTTGAATAATCACACCGTAAAACAGTTATTGGAAGCGTTAAATTTTCAACCCTTTGATAAAAATGGTTTAGCGGTGAATCCGGGTTAAGAAATGATTTAGCTGATTTTCCTGAAAGGTCTTGATCAATGTCATCAAGACGAGAGAGAATCCAATTGGGATCACCCGAAAGAAAACGTATTATACTTGCCATTCTTTGCAAACCATCAATAACTTTCCAGCGGAGTGTTTTATGATCCATGCTAAAACACATACTTGGAATCGGTAATTGTTTTGTAAGTGAATCGATAAATCTAGTTTGTGCTGGACTTTTCCACACAATTTCCCTTTGAAATTCAGGTTGAATTTCAAGAATCCCCTGATTGTACATTCTGAATAGATCAGCGCAGGACCTTGACTCGTTGTAGGCTACAATATCAGCGGGTGGAACTTCCGGGCTGTCATCTTCTTCAAAAGATAGACTTTCTAATTTTTCTATATTTTTATCCATAACATACCTTAATATACTTTTTTTAAAATTGTAGTTATAATAGCAGAATCGCCGCGTATCAGCCGCAAGCGTAATAGCAAGCTTGCTTGACTTTACGCAATGACGGTTGAATCCGCTGGTTGGTCATCCTCGACAACAAGTAATTCTAAAGTTTCTATTTGACTATCAAATTAACAAAATATTTGGCAAATAAAATGATATTTAATATGTATTTAATAGCTATATAAAACCATTTTTTGCATAATATAGAAAACTGCGTTTGATATAAAACCTGTCCCTCAAAATCTGAATTATTTCCATAATTCTTTGCTTGTTCAAAAAAAGGTCCCCGAAAAGTACCATGACTATTATAAGAAATGAGTGAGATATTATCTGGATTTTTGCCGGAAATATGTTTTCCGATAATCGGACAGGAAAGGTCTCACGCCATTTATTGATAAACTAAAAGAGAAAAAACAAACAAATCAAAAACAAAAGCAGACAGTTAATACGATATAATTATTATACGGATATTATTCAACCAAAAATGAACAGATTAATATATTTAAAACTAACAATTAAAAAATATCAAGCAAAAAATATGGACTTAAGGTAACAAATGCCTGTTTGGTCTCGGTTTATAATGACCTGAACACCAAAATCAGATTTAGACAATATTCGGACAGTACCTTGAGAACTTATACGACATGGACCAAGCATTTAATAACCCCTTTTTTTCAGACATGAACTAAAAAATTCTGCCAAATAGAGAATATTCCACGGAAAAAAATCCGCTTGATCTCTAGCCCATTTGCACTTGCTATTTAACAATCACCACTTTTGGGATTGGTTATTAAAAAATGTGCTTCCGAATCGAGCTTTGGTATGATAAAGAATCTTAACATGCTGAATTTATTGCAATCAAGGTTCCTCTCGCATCACATGGGATTCGAAAAATTACCGTCCCCGGTCAGGACAAACAAGATGAATTGCGACACAGGACCCAAATACGCCATAAAAGACCAGGCAGTCCGGGTAAAAAACAGTTGATTTCAGTACTGATACCCAAATATGATAATATTATAACGTATGAAATAATATCCGGATTTTATAAACTCAGTGTTGTAAAGCTCCTGAAATAGTCTTCGAAGAACAATAACCTGGTGAATACTACTAATGAAAGATTCCGCGCCTGATTGGCCTCAAATTTTCCAAAAGAAACGCTTCGGGCCCTTGACTGTGCTTTTAGCATTGATTTCAGTACTATACGGCCTTGGTGTTAGACTTCGTCTGTGTGCTTACAGGATCGGGATTTTAAAGAAAGAAGCACTTCCGGGGTTTGTTTTAAGCGTTGGGAACCTGACGGCCGGAGGTACAGGCAAAACGCCCGCAGTTGCCATGCTTGCAAGATGGGCTTTGAGCAGGAGATATAAAGTTTCGATACTTTCAAGAGGATATGGGAGGAAAAACAAGAAAAAACTTCTGGAGGTCTCTGATGGAAAGAGCCTAAGGGTTGGACCAGAAGAAGCCGGTGATGAACCTTATCTTCTCGGGAAAATGATAAAAGGCGTTACCATAGTAATATCAAAAAACCGGCACCTGGCAGGATTGTTTGCCGGGAAAAAATATGCTTCAGATTTCTTTATTCTGGATGACGGTTTTCAGCACATAAAGCTGGAGCGAGATTTTAATGTTGTTTTAATTGATGCTGATCTTCCTTTCGGGAATGGGCATCTTCTTCCATGGGGTCCATTAAGAGAACCACTTTCCAGTCTTGACAGGGCAGATGCGTTTATCCTTACACGATACAAGGGGGATGCGTCAAAATCCAAGGCCAGTGGCTTTTTAAGGACTAACTCCCCGGCATGTCCGGTTTTTTATGCAGACCACCTGCCGGACAGGGTTGTATTCCCTGATTCAGATAGGTTTTATGAACCGGAATTATTGCAGGGAAAAAGGATAGTTGCCTTTTCAGGGATAGCTCAGCCTGGTTTATTTAAGGATACACTGAAAAGTTTAGGTGCAGAGATTATCGCATTTAAGGCCTTCAGAGATCATTACTGGTTCAGTAGAAATGAAATAGATTCATTAGTACATTTAAAAGAAAAATATGCCGCTGAATACCTCCTTACAACGGAAAAGGACTGGGTAAGGATATCGTCATTAGAACCAAATAATTTTGATATTGGTTATCTTTCCATAAAATTTAAATTCACATCAGGGGAAGAAGACTTTTTTAAAGTAATTCAAGATGCCATTAAAACTAAAGGATTATCTTTTGACACTAATTTATAGGCTTATATGTTTATTTATTCGGATCTTATCGCACATCCCTTTTCATATATGTCAGTTCATTGGAAGGACCCTGGGCCTGTTATTTGACTTGATTCCAATGAAGCGAACTGACGTCTCCCTGGATAATCTCAGGCATGTCTTTGAAGGAGATTTGACCGAAATTGAGATCAGGAGACTTAACAGAAGGGTACTCATGCATTTTGGTGAGATGCTGTTCGAGATCCCTCATTTGTTTAGACTTAATTCTGAAAATCTTGGGAATTATGTTATCTTCGAAAATCAGCAAAACCTTCTTTCAGCCCTGGCCAAAGAAAAGGGGATATTTGCCCTTACGGCCCATCTTGGAAATTGGGAATTATTGAATACTGCAGTTCCTCTTCACTTTGGGATAAAAACTGCAGCGGTTGCCAGGCCCATTGAATTTATACCGGTAGAAAGGCTGTTCAGCGATTTGCGCTCACGTTTCGGAACTGATCTGATACAGAAACAGCGAGGCATAAAAAGGATTTTAACGGCTGTAAAAGATAAAAGGCTAGTGGGAATCCTTCTTGACCAGAGTGTTGATTGGTATGAAGGCGTTTTTGTAGAATTCATGGGCAGACCCGCATGCACAAATAAGGCCCTGGCTCGGCTCGTGCAGAAAACAGGGGCACCGGTGATTCCGGCTTTTTGTGTTAAACAGCCTGACGGAAGGTATAAAATTATTTTCGATGAAGAGGTCAACATTCAAATAAGCGGGGATAAAACTGTAGATGTTGAGCATAATACGGCTCTTTTTACAGCAATTATTGAGAAGCATATAAGGGAATATCC
>JAFGID010000338.1 GCA_016929735.1 Ignavibacteriales bacterium
GAACCTGATTGGAGTTGGATTAATAAAGTGAAAGAAATCGTTAAAATTCCTGTTGTATTAAATGGGGGAATTTTTACAGCAGAAGATGTTATTCAGGCATTTGATGAAACAGATGCTGATGGAGTGATGATTGCTCGTGGTGCTATTGCTCATCCTTGGATTTTTCGAGAGGCAAAAGAATTAATTTCAAAAGGTTCTGTCGCTACACAAGTTACTTTTTCAGAAAGAATTCAAACTGCTTTAAAACATTTATTATATTCAATTGAATTGAAGGATAACGAAAGAAATGCAATAATTCCATTTAGAAAATTTTATTCAGGATATTTGAAAGGTTTATATGGTGCGAGTAAAATAAGACAGCAATTAGTTATGCAAGATTCTTATTCCAAAATTGAAGAAATTTTATTAAATTACAAGCAAGAACTTTCACAACATTATCAGTAATTTTTATAAATTCGTGCCTTAGTAGCAAAACGATAAATGCCACTAAAACACAAATGTACCAAAAAATAAAATGAAAAAAATAGCAAGAATAATATCAACTGTTTTTATTCCGCCTATCATGGTATTTGTTACTTTTACATTTCTAAGTTTTTATCTTGAAACAAATGGAATGAAAATATTTTATGGAGTCCTTTCATCTTTTATACTGGGAGTATTATTGCCAATTATTTATTTTATAAAACTTCGAAAGCAAAACAGAATTAAAGATAATGATGCAACAATAAAAGAAGAAAGAACTAATCCATATTTATATGGAATATTTTTATGTCTAATTGGTTTATTCTTTTTTGCAATGATTGAGATGAATAAACTTTCTTTCCTTCTGTGGTTCTGTTATATCATTAACTCATTATTTATGCTCTTAATAAATAAATTTTGGAAAATTAGTGCTCATTCAATCGGTATTTCAATACCATTTGCTGTATTGATATTCTTATTTAAATGGTGGGGGTTGTTATTTCTACCATTCGTTTTTCTTGTTGCTTGGTCACGATTAAAATTGAAAGTTCATACTCCTTTGCAAGTTATTGCTGGTGTTTTGTTTGGTTTTATTTTAACAATAATTCAAATATCAATATTTATTTAAATTATGTCATTAAAGAGTGAAATAATTAATCATCTCGAAGCTATTGCAGATCTTTTAGAATTTAATTCAGACAATCCGTTCAAAATTAAAGCATTTAAATTTGGTTCAAATGCGATAAGACAATTTGACGGTGATTTAGAGAATGCGATTTTAAGTGCTGAGCTGAAAAATATTAAGGGAATTGGGAAAGCGATAATTCAAGTTATAACAGAATTTTATGATAATGGCACTTCTACCGAATATGAAAAACTGAGCGACCAAGTACCTGATGGGATTCAGGAAATATTTGAAATTCGCGGATTAGGTGTAAAGAGAATAAGAAAATTAAATGAAGAACTTGGAATTACATCTATTGCAGAATTAGAAACAGCTGCAAAAGAAAATAAGGTTGCAAATATTTCCGGTTTTGGTGAAAACACACAAGAAAAGATATTAACTGAAATAAAACGAATTAAAGAAAATAGGGGATTCCTTCAGATTCATAAATCTTCTGCTATTGCTGATGAAATTTCAGCATTTTTTAAAAGCAGTTCAGTAGTTGAAAAATTTGAAGTCACGGGTGAATTGAGAAGGGGATTGGAAAAAATAAAATGTGTTGAATTTGTAGTATCGTTCTCGGATTATAAATATCTTATCAAAAAACTAAATGAAAAATTAAAATTAGTCCTAAAGAATAATGAACAAGAAATAATTGTAATTGAAAATTTATATCAAATTCCTGTCATTTTCTATATAACAAAAAACGAATCGGACTTCACGAAAAAGTTATTCTTATCTACCGGTTCGAATGAATACTTGGGAGCATATAAATTCAAATTGAATATTGAATTTAGGGATGAAAAAGAGATTTATAAAAACTCAAATATAGATTTTCTAATACCTGAGATGAGGGAGCTAGATTTCGTCAATGCTCCGTACAAATTAAAAACAAATAGTGATTTATCTATTGAAAAATTTAAAGGATTATTACATTTTCATTCTACATATTCAGATGGACATAACAAAATTGAAGAAACGGTCAAAGCAGGCAAGGAAATGGGGTATCAATATTTTGTTGTTTGTGACCATAGCAAGTCTGCATATTATGCAAATGGATTAAATGAAGAGCGTATCTTATTACAAAAAAAGGAGATAATCCAATTTAACTCAAAGTATAACAATGCAATATATCAAGGTATTGAAAGCGATATTTTGAAGGATGGTTCGTTAGATTATCCTGAAGAAATTTTACAGCAATTTGATTTAGTTGTGGCTTCAGTTCATTCAAGCTTTGAGTTATCCGAATCAGAAATGACGAATAGAATAATTAAAGCCATTGAAAATCCTTACACAGATATATTGGGTCATCCAACTGGACGTTTAATCTTAGTGCGAGATGGATATAAAGTTAATATGAAAAAAATAATTGATGCGTGCTCCCAAAATCAGGTTGCGATTGAATTAAATTCCAGCCCATATCGTTTGGATATTGATTGGAGGTGGATTTATTATGCAAGAGAAAAAGGGTGCCTAATTTCAATAAATCAGGATGCACACTCAATTGATGATTTGCAAAATATTGAATTTGGAATCAAGATGGCTCGAAAAGCGGGATTGCAGACAGAAGAAACGTTAAATTGTTTCGAATTTGAAAAATTTAAAAATTATTTAAGTCGAAAAGTCAATAGAAAAATAAAGTGAGGGAAAATGAGCTTAAAAGATTTAATTAGAGATGTTCCTAACTTTCCAAAGCAAGGTATTATTTTCAAAGATATTACCACGCTTTTAAAAAGTCCTGAAGGATTAAAAAATGCATTAAATGAATTATTGGAACTTGCAAAAGATAAGGGAATTACAAAAGTTGTTGGAATTGAATCCAGAGGATTTATACTGGGTGGGGCTTTGGCAGATAAATTGGGTGTTGGTTTTGTCCCGATTCGTAAACCAGGAAAATTACCTGCAGAAACAATTTCAGAATCTTACACTTTAGAATATGGTACTGATTCAATAGAAATACATAAAGATGCTATTGAGAAAGGTGATAAGGTATTATTACACGATGATTTATTAGCAACAGGTGGAACTATGGAGGCAGCTTGTAGATTAGTTGAAAAACTTGGTGGAGAAGTCGTTCAGATTACTTTTCTTATTGAATTATCGTTCTTGAATGGAAGAGAAAAATTGAAAAAATATGAAGTCAAAAGCTTAATTACATTTCAAGATTAATTAAAACTTTTAAAAACCGACCATGTTTTTTATAAATTTTTTCTTAAAATCAGAAATTATTTTTATATTAATAATCTAAAAAAAAATTATAAGTAATTTTCTACTTATATTATAAAACTATAAAATAAATAAATAAATTGAGGTTTTTAAATGGCAAGAAGAAAAATAACGATAGACGGCAACGAAGCCGCTGCTTCAGTTGCTTATCGTATTAGTGAAGTTGCTGC
>JAFGID010000339.1 GCA_016929735.1 Ignavibacteriales bacterium
ACAATGTCAAGCACTTTTTGTATTTTATATTATATATTTTCAATACATTAGCTACAATCTATTTAGTAAATCAACAGAGTCATATATTATCCTCTGATAATTTCCTTATTTTATTATCAGTAAATTTTTTGTATTTAATAAAACTTCCAATCACTACTAATAAAACAACACCAACAATTATCGTAGCTTTAATTAGAAGATCTCTCGATTTTTTTAATCTTTTATTTTCGTATAATATTACTGTAATTTTCTCTTTTAATCTTTTTGCATCAGTGAAATTTTCGTTAATTTTTAATACAGAATCACATTGTGCCACTCCATTTTCATAGTAGTGTATTCTTGCTGATTCAGATTCGGTTTTTTTTGCGGCTATTAAAAAGGCTTCCGCAAACAATAAACGAGTTTGAATATCATTGTTATCTTTAAAATAAAATTCTTGAGCTTGGAATTCTGTTTCATCCAACAATATTTCTGCAAATTTCTCCAACGCATCATCACGATAGGAATTTTCTTTTAAAATTGAATAATCTAACGATGACTTAACCGCTAAAAGAAAAGATGCCTTATGTTTTATAGTAGCATCTCGGTTTTTATTTTCAATGATCTTTAATACTGTTGTTAGCGAATCGGGCAATTTGTTTTTCCTCAAGTACAACTTTGCTAATCCAAAATGATATTTGGCTTTTGCATATTTATTAAAAATAAGACAAAAATCCATATAAGAACTATCACTTTCAAATACATATTTCAAATATTGAATAGCATTATCGTAGTTTCTTATATCTTCATCTTCAATAATTATTTTAGCTTCAGAGAATTTTATTTCAGTATCATATTTAATTCTTATCCATTCTGAATCTATTTCTGATTCAAAATATTCAGAATGAAAATTTTCTGCTCGTTGCAACTTAGTTTTTGCCTGCCTTACCTCATTTTTCTCTAATAATTCTAATGAAAGATAATAGAAATATACAACTCCCCTATCATTGTTTGGAAGACGACTTCTTAGAATATTTTTTAGTTCAATATTTCCATTTACCTTGTTATTTTTTACTTTCCATTCAATAGCATTAATCAATTTTTTAATTAATTTATTTTTCAAATTTGAAATATTTTTAGAAAGTTTTATACTTAGATTAAGTCCATTAACCATTACTAAACTATCAATCGAATAAATAATGTTACTTGAAGCTAAAAAATCATTTAGAGCCAGTTTGTACTCGCCTTTGTAAAAATACATTTCAATCAAAGCTATTTTATTTTCTTTATCATCTGAATTCAAATCTATTGCTTTGTCGAGATGTCTCTTTGCCTCATTAAAATTTCTAATATTATTAAACTTAGAATATGCCAAACCCAAAATTCTATGAGGCCATGAAAAATTAGGATCAATTATCAAAGCATGTTCACAATACTCTTTTGTCTTATCACAATTTTCCAATAACAAATATGTTTCTGCAAGTCCAGAATACGCAATTTTAAGGCTTTCATTCTCATTTGACAAGAAGTCTATTGCATCGATAAATTTATTTCTGGCGTTAAATGCATTTCTTCTTATAGTTGCCAAGTCATCAGCTTCTTTCGCTGATTTAAGAAAATCCCTCCCTAACCTTAATTTTGTATATCCCGTTGTTCTTCTGTCTTGTTGTGGATTCTTATTTTTAGCATAAAGGATTTGTGATACCATGCCTGATGAGAATAACATTAGAATAATTAATATATTAAATTTTCTCATTTTTAATTTTCCAAATATTACTAATTTCTGTAATTTATTTGTATAATTGGATTCTTTTTATTTTGCTTTTAGTAGCTTGCTCGAGAACTAATAAATATTTCCTACCATCACGAACCTCTAAATCAGTTGAACGAGAAGCGAACTGCAAATCAACCTTTTTAATATTTTGGTTTATATCTATTGCATCAAGGTTAAATATTAATAAACATTTTTGATTATTTTCAAGATTCCAATAAACTGCATACAAAAATTCATCATTACTGTTTTCTTCAAAAGATTGATCGATGTTCAAATGTATCGGCAACCAATTGTTATTTAAATTTACTGTAAATGTATCGGTTATAGAACCATTTCTATCGATTTTAACAATACTTCCTACCAGCCAGTCTGCTACATATATTTCATTATTTCTACTGACTGCAATATTAACTGGAATCATTTGATACTTTTTTTCAATAGGAGTTAAATCATCCCTGGTTAAAAAACTTGCTAAATTATATTTCAAAATAGAGCTTTCTTCAAAATTAACGATGTAAAGCATATCATTTGAAATGCAAATATCAATAGGCATATTAAAATTATATCCCCTTTCAAAGGTATCTAAATCTTGTTCACTAATTCTACCTTTAAAAACTCTATTTGCTATTGGATCAGCAATATAAACAATGTTATTGTAAACATCTAATGCCGTTGGAAATTTTAATTCAATATAATTAATCGAATCGCACCTATCTGTGTTTAAAATTTTGATCTGGCTATTGCCGGCTTCCGCTATATAACGCCCATTATTATGATCTATCATTAAATCGTAAGGATAACAAAAAACCTCATCAAAAGCATTTTCAACTTCCTCGGCCTGGTAAATAGTTAAATTTGTTTCTTCCTCTTTATCTTTCTTCTTTGTCGAAATAATGGTCTTTATTTTATCTGTTGCTGGTTTTGATTTTTCTAAGAACGGATATAACAAAATAACTTTTGCAAATTCCAGCATAGCTCCATATGTATCGCATTTATTAAGATAACATTCCCCAAGGTAATAAAGAGCATCATCTACAATGCGTTCATCTGTAAACTTAAAAATATTTAACGAATCAGACTTAATCACTTTTTTTGAGTGAGCTTGAATTAACAATTCTAGAATTTTTATAGTACTATCAATTTCTGATATATCAGGATTCGATTTAGTACAGCAAATACAACAATTGAGCTTAAAAATTATCTTTTGTAAATTATCTTTTTGAGGTAATTTTTTTAATGAATCATATTTCACCTTCGCCTGCCGCCACCAAACTGTATTATTGTTTGCTTCAGCATATTTATGATAAATAGCTGCACCGAAATATTTATACAAGCCACTATTTTTAAAACCTTTATACTGCCAATCGTCTTTATCATAAAATTCATAGATTTCTTTAGCCTTTTTCCAGGAAGAACCAGAAGAATCACTTTTTGCTCGATTTAAAAAATGTTCAATTACACAACAGGGAGTGTTTTCCTCATTTAATTTATAGTTATTACAATAATAATCCTTGTATTTTTCAAGTTTTATAGAAGTATCAATGGCACCACTCTTTCTATACTTTTTAAGCAGGATCGTGAATAAACCTTTAACGTTTTCATCTCTATAATTTAACAGGGTTGTTGCCAGATTAAAATGAAAAATGGAGCGCAATGAATTTCCAGTTTGATCTGAACCAATTAATACTTTGTATTTTTCGGCAGCTTCTTTCCATTGATCTTCGTCTGGCTCAAATGCTAAAATTTTTTGGTAGATTATGGCACCTAAATAATTATACCACCAATCATTTTCATCAGCTTTCATAATTGGATTATAATAAAAATGATAAATTTGTTTCACATCTTCCCAGGTCTTTTTATTGTTTTTTTCAAAAGCTTCATCGATTTTTAACATAATATAATTTATATAAGTTTGGTACCTGTCGTAATCATTATTCCTGTCATTTTTATCATTGGTTGACTTTTGTTTATTATTTTTTTTCTTTTCTATCGTCGTATCTATTTTAATAGCATTATCAAAACATTTTATAGCTTTCTCATCGTTTCCTTCCTTAAATTCTAAATCACCTAATCCATACCATGCTCTTGAAATCCAAGATTCATCATAATTGTCTTCACTAATCTTTCTTAATAACCATTTTCTTGTTGTATAATTATTAGTAGTATCTATTGCTTGATCATAGATGTCTTCATAATAAGAGCTACTGTTAAAATTTATTGATGCTCTAAAACGGGATCCACCCAAACTAGCACATCCGATTTCACCTTCTTCCCCTATTGACAAATCAGCACTATAAGTTGAAGAAGCTCGAATTCCAATCCCAAAAGTAAACTCTTTGTTTAAATCACTCTGTAGCTTTTCATTAGCTAAATTATAATTATTTATTCTGATTCCAGCTCGAAACGATAACATATTTTTATCGAAAACCTCAATCGGCAGCATCCATTCCGCACCTAACCGATAATCTTCATGTTTACGGACTGTATTAATATCAAAATTTACAATAACTTTTTGTTTTATTTGTTGAAGTAAATTCCAACTCACTCCAAACCGACACGATAGTGGCATTCTATCCTCGTTTATTTTCGTTTTTGCAATACATAATTCCTTCATTGAGACATTCTGCATTTGTAACCCAATTGCAATAGGTAAATCTCCAATATTTTTCAATCTAAAACCCAAATCCCAACCGATGTTGGAAGAAAAATTGGTGTTCTCTCTATCGAGGTCACCCCAATTTCTGAATAACCACTTTCCGGTAAATCCGTACTCCAACATAACACTCAATTTGTTTATATGTATAGGTATCTTTCCTCCCCTGGAACATAGTAGTGCTCCTTCGGTACAGCCAAAAGTTCCCTTGTAAGAAATTTGTCCATCAATCAGATCATATTGTTCTATGCCACTGGTACGTATCGCTATAAAATTTAAACCTACCGGACCGAAGATAGAACCCAGGCATTTAAAAAATTTTTTATCATTCCAATAGAACGGTAAGTTAATTGCAGAGGCAAAATTAAAGTAATTTACATCTTCAAATAGATTGAACCACATTAAGGAAGCCTGGTAGCTTATTACTTCGGCTAATCCGGCGGGATTCCAATAACAAGCCGTGGCATCGTCTGCAAAGGCGACATAAGCTTGGCCCATTGCTAATGCTCGTCCACCGGTTCCCCAGCGGAAAATCTCACCTGGAGTTCCCCCAATATATTGAGCTTTGCTAATCGATACGGATAGAAAAATAAAAAGTAGCACAAAATTTATTATAACTTTTTTGCTCATTTTTTTCCTTCAATTATTCAGTTTTTTATGACAGCAATTTTTATTCGCTTTACTCCCTCCTTTTTATGGACAATGGCTATATATACTCCATCAGCCACAATTTTATCACTTCGATTTCTCCCATCCCAGACAATTTGATGATAGCCACTCTGCGAATCACTGGGATCCAAACTCTCAACTAAATTACCAAAAATGTCATAAATATTTACCCGTACTGTGTGTTCACTTTTGACAATAATTTTAGTCTCGCTTTGTTCAGGATCTCCACTCAATGGATTGAATGGATTGGGAGCATTATAAACCTTTTCAGGATCAGTGGGATCATAAAAAATTGTATCACAATTTGTTACTACGCTTACATGTTCTGCCCAATCCATTACCTGGGCACAAACTAATTTTCTTCCTTTTGGCTCTGAAACGGTAAATGAATAAGAACTTTCTTTTATCCATTGATGTCTATTATTATGATAACTAAAATCAGGTTTGTCAGGACACTCAGCTAAACTAATCCATTGAATTCCATCAGGACAATTATCACTATCTCCTATTAAGGTCACAGATATATCAAGATTTGCAGTATAAGTTGTATCACCTGTAACTCTGTCACTTAGTCGTATCCTGTCAATATTTGGTGGCGTAAAATCAAGAAAAATATTTGAAATAGCGATTGTGTCAGACACCCTACCATATATGTTCCGTGCTACACCGTATAACGTGTAATTAGCATCACCGATTTGGGTAGTTTCAAAAATAAAAGTTGTATTGACCTTATCAGTTACATCATCAAATTTACGTGCATTATCTTTTGATACTAAGGAGGCTATATTTTGGCTTAACCAGACGGTATCAATTAAACTAAATGGAATATCAGAAACGATTCTCACTTTAACTTCTGGTTCATCAGAGTATAAAGAATCAGGAGCAAAATCGTTTTTATCAAAAAGGGTTGTCCGAATATTAAAAGTAGTATCAGGAAAATAATAAATTGAACTATATTTATGTTCACTCACATTTCCTGCTGAATCTTTTACTACACAATAAACACCTACATTATCAAATGGTTCTATATTTGTCAATTCAAAAGGGAGGACCGTTCTATTTGCAAGATAATCTATAAAATAATTATCTCGAAGATCCCAATCTTTTGTATTAAAAATATCGTCATAAATATCCTCTTGAATGAATGCAATCTTATGAATATTTTTTTCCGAAGGATCAAGCACGAAATTGACATTTATGTTTAATTCATTAGTAATTCCGGGAGTGATATTCTGCAAATCTGAAAGCCAGAAATTCTCTAATTCAGGTTTAATCGGGTCATAATGTATAATCCAGTTTATAGGATCTATATAATTTCCAGTATTATCAAATAATTGACAAAAGATAGAATTTGAATCATTATCCAAAATTGTCATTAATGTCTCTCGCTCACATTCACTAAAATTACACCCATTAATATTCCAAATAAACTGTTCCTCTTGAATATCTCCATATAACTTGGCTTGTTTCAATCCTGAAATTGAATCAACTGCTTTAATTTTTAACCTATTAGTTAAATCATTAGTCCAATGAAGCGCAGTGATAGGCGAAGTATATTGTGTAGCAACTTCCGAAAAATCAAATAACCCGAATGATTTAACAGAAGGAGGAGTTTTGTCATATATAATAGTCCTCCATATTGAGTCAGCTTGTAAATTTGTAGC
The DNA here is from genome assembly GCA_016929735.1 of Ignavibacteriales bacterium. Classification (GTDB taxonomy): domain Bacteria; phylum Bacteroidota; class Ignavibacteria; order Ignavibacteriales; family Melioribacteraceae; genus JAFGPR01. Next base: position 6,740 of record JAFGID010000339.1, read on the forward strand.
AGAATCTTTTGCAATCGTAGTTATTTCATACCAGCCTTCACCCATCTCAAATTTAAATGTCACTGTAGTGTCAACAGCATCTTTTTTAGGCATATAGTAAGTTTTATATATAGCTGGTTCTGAATATGAAACAAATGGATTTTCTCGATATTTGTAGATTAAATATAATGATTCTAAACCACTTTCAAAATTAGCAATACCCACGGCGGAATCATCTGCCCAAAAAGTAATCGGAATTGAATCATCTCTAATGTAAGTTTTTTGTTCCGGATCAATTATAACAGAAGATGGTAATGTTCTATCTAAGCGTAAAATAAAAGTAGTATCAAGAAAATAGCATGTATTTCCATCTAATTCCCAATGAGAAGAACAAGATTTTGCAGAATGGGCTGCATCTTTAGCACCAAAAATTAAATGATAGATTGAATCTACTTCGATTGGTACTGCGAAATCTTGTTCATTTATATTTATGATTGAGGTGGGAGGCGCTGCGTCTGCTGAAGATGGATCAATGGAATCTTCATTGTAATATATTCTTTCATGGATTTGTATGGTATCAGTGACTTGATTTATTAATTTTACTATCTTAGAAACACAAACCGAACTTACACCCGCTAATGAATCACTCACATTAATGCTGAACAATATTTTTTTTTGATTATACCAATTACTATTAGTGGGCTGTGTCATTATTGTAGGTACTTCCAAAAATACAGGATGAGCCGTATCTTGAGTTGATTCGACTGTATTGGACATTAAATCATTACTATCTTTAAAAAAGTAATGATAAGTTTTATTATGTTTTAGAGGAATTTCGTCCACATCAGCAGGGGGATTAGGGGGAAAAATAAATAATTCTGCAAATGACGTACCACCTGCGAAATAATCTGACTCACTTATATCTGTAATAAAAACCCAATATGAACCTCCCTCATAAGATCCACTTTTTAAATCAACTCGATTCGATTTACCAACGGTATATTTCGGTTCAGGAAAAAGATAAGGATTTTGACTGTATAAAAGTTTTATAGAAAACAATGATATCACTACAAGAAATAAAATAATGGAAAATTTTTTGTGCACTTTATTTCCCCAAAATAAATTGTTTCATGCAATTTGATACTATTTCAATAGCATACATTTTATTATTTTATGATAATTCTCTGCCTTCATTGTAATGAAATAGATACCCGATGGAAGTAGTTGATTAAACTTATCTTTACCATTCCAATACATTTGGTAAATCCCGGCTGAAATTTTTCCATCTACCAGCGTTATGATTTCTTTGCCAACTATGTTATAAATTTTTATAGAAACCTCATTCGAATTTGGAACCCAATATTCTATTTTAGTGTTATTATTAAAAGGATTGGGGTAATTTTGTTTTAAGCTAAAAGAAGATGGTACAATTAATTCTGTATCATTATTTTGCATTGTCATATTTTTCTCTAAGTATTGCCTATCGGTACTATCAGTATTAGACCACCCACTTTCCTGGAGTTGATTATTCACTCCTTTGATTCTGGCATGAATATGGAAATATTTACCGGGAAAATCATTATATGCTTTTCTCAAAGTATCTTTATCACCGGGAATAATTACACAAAACTCTGGTTTTCTTATTATAAAATCACCCAATGAATACTTATTATCATGCCATTCAAGATAATATGAATCTATATTATAACCTTCAAGATAGATTGAAGGATGCCATTCAAATTTGTATGTAAATCTTCTATTTGGAATTTTCTTTACTACAAAATATAGTGGGAATGGTATCGGATACCATGCTTCACTATCTGGCTCTGCGATGTTACCAACCCTATCTTCGGGAATTAATTTAAAATATCTTCCATAATTTAAAAGGTTTTCATTTTTTAAATCTGGAAATCCTAGAATAAGAGTTGTATCCGCATTATGAATTTTCCATGCTCCCTTTTGTTTATTGCTATTTATATCATAAAAATTTAAATGATACCATTTAATCCCACTCTCTGTTGCAGGATCCTCAGCACTTTCATCCCACTTTAGAGCTAGCTGAATTTTGCCCACTTCTGAGCTCGTGTCTGCTCTTGAGATAATAGACCTAAAATTTGATTTTGTAGGGGGTGTGGAATCATCATAGATTTTAAAATCACCATCTTCGTAACGGGTTGTGTAACCATGTTGATTACCCCATTTATCAAAAGCTGTAATTTGAATGAAATATGGCGCATTAGTGTAATGATTAAGCGTATCGATGTTAGTAAAATCAACCGATGTAAACATTTTATTATTTTGATAAGCTGGGATAATAATTGTTGCAATGGAATTAGGATGGTTTAGTTGATCAAATTCACGATTTGTTGATAATTGAATTTTTACCGTAGCTGCTCCGCGACTTGTTTGTGCCTTCGTAATTCCATCTTGTTCAAGATAGTACCAACTGACAGAGACTTTGTTTTTATTGCCATTAAAGAATAATTTCGGGTTAGATTTTCCTTTTACATAAATAGTATCGATTTTTGGAATAAAGACCCTGCTTGTATCATGTTTGGTGCTTTTTTCAACATAATCTCTTGGTTTAATTGTATCACCATCAACAGTTATAATACAAGGATCAATTCGATATCTATAAGTCATATCAGAAATAAGCAGGCTATCATCCATGAATTGCGCTTTTTTCCATTCTTTCGAATCTTCAGAAAAATCTAGTACTAATGTATCCTTTTTGGCGGTACCCGTCATCCCATATCTCGTTAATTGAAATAGATCGACTAATGATGAATCATAACCGTTCACAAAATTATTTTTCCAATACTTTTCCCAACATACGAAAATACCTGCGTGGTAAGGCTGAGGCTGCAATTCTAATTCATGCATTTTTAAATGAGGAAAAGGAGGTTCTCGAAAATCACAAAACATTGGTAAGGATTTTTGAGTAGAATCATTCCTTCCGCTCACCAGCTCAACTGCATATACTTCACAATAATATGTTTTATCTGTGTCAACTTTAAAATTGGCAACTGTTGTATCAACGATTAATGTTTGATGAATATTTTTTTCTACCTGCAGGGGATGATAATAGCAAATCGCCGTATAATTAAATTCACCTTTATTCAAGTGTGTCCTTATAGGATCCCATGATACTTCCCACATCACTTGATTTTCATTAATTATTTTGCCTCTTACATTTTCAGGCGCCCGATTACAATAATCCGAATCAAAGTTAGAAAATTCTGATGGAATATCAAAAAAGTTAATCGCTTTTACACCATAAGTGTAATATTGAAAAACGAACAGCGTATCACCAGGTATACCGTTCAATTCATTATAATCATAGCGATCGACCCATTTCAATGTATCCAAAGAGGATATTATTGTGGCTACCAATGACGAATCGCCAGCTTCATCCCAGCGCCAGATCTCGTATCCAACGATCTGTTCCGATGGTCTGGTCCATTGTAAATAGAGGTTGCCATC
>JAFGID010000340.1 GCA_016929735.1 Ignavibacteriales bacterium
ACCATATCTGGATAACTCACCCAGTAAGGAACAGGAAAAATCACTTCGTCGCCGGGGTCAAGAATTGCCTGAAGAGCTACCATAATAACATGTTTTGCTCCGCTTGCAGCCATTACGTTTTTTGGCTCTACAGTTCTATGATAAAAATTTTCTGTATAACCAATAATAGCTTTTTTCAGATCAGGGACACCACTTACGGGTGAATACCGAACTTCACCAGTGCTAATAAGATCTACTGCTTCTTTTACCGCAGCTGCAGGTGCTTTACTTACTGGCTCGCCACCACCAAGATGAATTACAGGCTCACCCTGCTGTTTTAATACTGCAAATTTTGCTGTCAACTTCAATGTTGCCGATGATCTTACCGATTTTGATAATTGGCTTAAACTCATTTCAAAACTCATATTTAATAAATATTATAATTATAAAAATTTGAATTGCAAGATATTTTCTAATAGGGTTATTATCAAGGAGAAAGCGGTAAAAATATTACTGTTTTTTATATAGTGCTTTCCGAAATGAAAATTAGAAATTAACACAATATTTTCAAAGAATTATACTAAAACAATCCCAATTCATCAACAACTTTATATATATTTTCTGTATGTTTAACCACTTTATCAAGTGCCGATTTTTCTTCTGATGTTAATTTAATTTCAATTATCTCATCTACTCCTTTTTTGCCTAACCTCACTGGCACAGATAGGAAAATATCATTGTAACCATATTCACCATTCAATTGGACATTACAAGGCAAAATATTTTTATTATCTTTTATAATTGCTTCTGCTATCGAAACCGTAGCAGCAGCAGGAGCCCAATATGCGCTCGTTCCCAATAATTTGGAGATGTTGCTTCCACTTTTTTGTGCTTGACTGATTATTTTATCAAGTTGTTCCTTGGAAAGAATTGTATTTGCTGGTTTACCCTCAATTGTAGAAAGACGTGTTAACGGAACAGTATTCTCTTCGTAACAACCTATTGTTATTGCTGAGATTTTTTTGTTTGATATTCCTTTTTCCTGTGCAACGAAAGAAATGAAGCGTGCAGTATCCAGCAATCCCGCCTGCCCGATTATTCTGTTTCGTGGAAATTTTGTAACTTTTTCAAAGACATAAATCATTGCTTCAAGTGGATATGAAACAATTATCACAATGGTATTTGGTGCAAATTCAGCTATTCTTTCCGAGACATCCTGCATGATTGGCGCATTCTGTGTGATTGTATCGTTGAGATTCATACCCGGTTTGCGTGGATAACCTGCTGTCATAATTACAATGTCAGAATCTTTTATATCTGCAAAATTATTAGAGCCGGTAATTTTTGTGTCGAAACCAAGCAAGGGTGCTGCCTGCATCATATCTGTAGCTTTGCCTTGTGGAAGGTTATCAATGATATCAACCATTACAATTTCTTTTGCTAATTCTTTGAGTGCTATTAGGAACGCACACGACTCGCCTATATGTCCTGCACCTATTATGCTTATTTTATTTGCCTGTGTCATAATTATATCGCCAAATTTTTAAAATGAACAATATCAAGGTATAAAATTTATTCAATAATTGGAACAATATTTCCGGCATCATTCAAAATTGCAATTTTTGCCGTTGAACCTTTTTTTTCTATAGCATCTGAAATAGCTTTTTCTAATTTAGAATATTTTTTAATAAAAATTTTACTCATCATTTCCTCGTCTAAATCAGTAACAGCCCATATTTGAGATTTAATCATCAAATCAGCTAATTTTGCCGCTTTGTGATAACCGAGTTTATAGCCTTTGGAAATTTTATGAAATACCTCAGAAGGAGTATCACAGCCTGCAAGCAAATCATAGAAAGCTTGTTGCCCCAACCCCGTTTTACATTGCGCTACCAAGATCAAAATGCCACTATCTTTTAATAGTAATTTTCCATTTTCAACCGCTTTCTGTGCCTGATATAATTCTAAGTCGCTTGGATGCGAAGCAACTGCTAAAACTATGTCTGCTTTTTCTTTTGCTTTAGCACAAAATATTTTTTTAGCATTCGATACAGCATCAGAAAACGAATCAAATATATTTCCCGAACTCACTGAGAAAATTTTCCTTTCTATGTCTAATACTACTTGAATGGAAAACATCTCTTTTTCTTTCAGAAGACTAACAGCTTCAACCATATCTTCATGGACTGGATTTCCCTTCAATGCCAATCCTTTAGCTTCCGGTTCCATAGCAAATTTATGGTTATATTCAATCGTATTATAAGAGGCAATTCCTGGTAAGATGGATTTTCTTCCACCTGTATAACCGGCAAAGTAGTGAGGTTCAACCGAATTAATAGTAACGATTTTTTTGAAATCTAAAATTATTTTATTAAGATATATCTTATTACCACTCGAAGTTGTCCCAATATATATGTTCTCGCTTTCATCTTTAGCATTGTGAAATAAAATATCTTGTTTATAATAGTCATAAAAGTTGCCGAATATTATTTTTAATTCATTTTCGTTTGGATTTCTATGGCTACCGGTTGCAATTATAAATTTGACTTTCTTATTTGTAATGAAAGGATGTAAAGATTCTAATATTTTTGCCGTAGGCGTTGGTCTGGCGCCATCATTAACAACTATAAGAAGTTTGTCGTCATCAGAAATAAATTCTTTAAATGATTTTGAACTTAAGGGATTAGAAATTGATTTTGAAATTATTAAATTTTCGTTTGCCTCGCATTTTTCATTTGGATAGACAACGGGTATTATTTTTTCATCAGCAATCTCAATTTGATTTATTTTACCAGCGTAATAAATATTGCAATTCATTTTTCTAATAATTCTTGTTACAATGATTATTTATAAAAATAAACTTAAGATAATTTGTTAAATTTACGACTTAAATTAAACATTTTAAGCAAAATATTAAAAAACAGGAGATAAAATAATGAGTAATCCATTAGAAGAACAAGTAAAAACCGCATTAGAAAAAATCCGTCCATATCTTCAGGCAGATGGTGGAGATGTTGAATTTGTTGAAATGACCGAGGACAATATCGTCTATGTCCGCCTAAAAGGTGCCTGTGTCGGTTGCCCGATGTCTCAAATGACACTACGGGCAGGTGTGGAACGCTCGCTTATGAAAGATGTTCCATCTATCAAACGAGTAGAAGCAGTTAAATAATATCCTTTGCGACTCCGCATCCCTGCGGTGAATATTAATTCTAAATTATTATAGGAAAAATTATGCGAAAAAAAGTTATTGCCGGTAACTGGAAGATGAATAAAAATCTTCTCGAATCATTTAAACTTGCCGAAGAATTAAAAAAAATATTGGAAAAAGAACCCGTCGATTGCGGTGTGATTTTTTGCCCACCATATACATCTTTACTGAAAGTTGGTGAAGTTATTAAAGATAGCAACATTAAGCTTGGCGCACAAAATATGTACTTTGAAGATAGCGGTGCATTTACTGGAGAGATATCCGCTGATATGCTTTTATCTGTTGGATGTGAATATGTTATTCTTGGCCATTCCGAGAGAAGAGAAATATTCAAAGAGAGCGATGAACTGATAAATAAAAAAATCAAACAGGCATTAGCAAAGGGGTTAAAACCGATCTTCTGCGTTGGTGAAAAACTTGAACAGAGAGAAGCAAACATTACCGAAAAGATTGTTAAAGAACAAATA
>JAFGID010000053.1 GCA_016929735.1 Ignavibacteriales bacterium
TCATTGAGTTGTAGATCTAAAGCAAATATTGAGATTACAGTCAATGAAAATAAGAAAATACCAAATACAATAAAATATTCGATTAGATTAATTCCAAAGTCTGATTCGTATTCATGTGCCACTACATCTGCGGCCATGGCTATCTCCTATTTTAATGATGATGATAGACACCTATTAAATAAAGACACTGTGTGGGAAATTTCCGGATCAAGCATAGAGATTGCAACAAAAAAAGGGTTTGAATTACACGGATTAGAAAGAATAGCAAATTACTATAATTACAAGTATGACTTTTTTGAAAATATGACGTTTACCGAACTGGAGTACCTGCTTTCAAACGGTGCATTGGTTGTACTATTTATTAGGCTTAATAAACAATCTATACATGCTGTACTAGTTACTGGATATAACAGGCATAAAAAAGAATTATCAATTAATGATTGTTCACAATCAATGACACACTTAACATATAGTTATTTGGATAAATATTGGAATGCATATTTTGCTGATTTGCACAAAAATGTAAAAAGAGCTGGTTTTATCATTTATCCTAAAGATTATAAATTCCAATCAATGATAAAAATTGATAAACAATAATATATATAGGTTTTTTTTCTAACAACTGCTTCGACCTGACATTGCCTTTGTCATAAAACGTGCAGTCGCTACGCTCGGCACGTTTTACGCCAAGCCCTTCGGGCACGGCAATGCAGGTCAAGCAAATGTTAGCTCGACGCCTACGGCGCGGTAAAAAATGAACAAAACAATTAGCATACAGACAGATCATTACATTTTTACAGTTACAAAAAACACATTGGCCTTTACTGATTTACCAAACATTATAGAAGTCCAAGAGAAAGCATTTAATAAAATTACACAACTGTTAAAGCATTCAACACAATTAATAATTAACTACCATTTATTTGGTAGTCCAATTACTTGTGGAAGATATTTCAATAAACTACGCATTCAAGCAGGGTGTGAACCAATAGAATCATTCAGAACCAATGCTTTTGCTTGGTACCCAAATTGCATCTATGCAACATACAATAAGTTAATTAAAGCTATTGGTTGCCACGAAGACACCCATTTATTGGCCTATGAATATTTTAAACAATTATCATCACGCTTCTTTACAGAAGGACTTGCTGTCGCATTTGATGAATATTGGCATGGAATACATGTTCACAATATATCAAAAAGATTACTTTTAAGTGAAAACATACAAATCGAGCAATTGCTGGATAATAATAACTTTGATTATATTATTGACGACATATCTTATCCTCTTGCTGGTTCAGTTTGTTTATGGATTATTGAAGCATTTGGAATTGAAGAAATGAAGAGTATTTATAAAGAATCGAAATATGTTAATCTGTGTCTTACAAATAGACATCCATTGAATGAGTATTACAGTTACATAAAGCATTTCAAAGGTTAGTGGAAGAAGTAGCTAACAACTGCTTCGACCGGACATTGCTATTGTCACACTTTTTGCTTTCGCTTCGCGGCAAAAAGTGCGCCAATGTACGCAATGCAGGTCAAGCAAATGTTAGGTTCACGCTGCGCGGGCGGAAAAAAGGAGGATTTTGATTATGCAAATTATGGGTACAATTGGGCTAGTTATGAATATTATTGGGGTTGTTTTACTTTTCTTTTTTGGTTTTCCACAACCAAACTTTGATGAAGGTGTTGGTCTTGGATTAGAAGATGACACACCATTAGGTAATGGGAAAACTGTTAAAGAACAAAATGATGAAGCATGTCAAAAAAAGAAACTGTATAAGAAAATGGCTATAGCAGCTTTAGTGTTCTTGTTTTTTGGGTTTATATTTCAGCTATTTGGCTTATGGTATAATGATATAATCAAATGTTAGGTTAACTCTTCGGGTGAAGGATAAAATGAAAGACGGTTATCAACAGTTCTTTAAGCTTATTTCTCAAGATGATTTCTTTCAATTTGGTTTGGATAACATCATTAGTATTGAAGAAAGCTTAGTTAAATCAGAATGGTCACACTTATTATCACGTATTAATAATAAATCCAATGAATTATATGTAAGGAATTCCGGTAGAAATGGAAGAGGAAATGATTCATTAACTAAATTATATAAGGATGTTTTTGGGATAAAAATAAATTTTGATGCAACAAATAATAATAAACCATCACAAATGATACAAAAGTTAACAGGAGAAAGAAAGAATAAAACAATATTTAACTATCAAATATCACATGTATTTGGTAACACCAAAAATGTATATTGTTTTTGTGCTCCTTGGAATGTTGTGTTTATTCCAAAAATTATCGACCCTTTTACTGGACATGAATCAAAAGGTGAATATGTAGATACTTTTCAAAAAAGGTTTAAAAAAATCATTTATCTAAAATATAGAAGTTACATTGAAGAATATAATGCGGAAATGAAACGTATATATCCAATGGTTGAAAGTTGGGTTAAAACAAATATAAGCAGTAATGAAAAAGAATCATTTCTGAAAGAGTTTGGAATTATAAGACCAGAAACCTAACAACTGCTTCAACCTGTCAATTCCTTTGTCATGAAACTTGCTATCGCTTCGCTTTCGCAAGTTTCACGCCAACCCTTCGGGTCGGAATTGCAGGTTAAGCAAATGTTAGAGCGACGCCGCTAAAGCGGCGCGTAAAAAGAAGATAAAAAAGGAAATTATGACAAACCAATATTCAGTTGGAAACTTCATTTATGACCCCAAAGTATACGACGGCTTAAATCAACAAAAAGATGACATTCAATTTTACTTACAGTGGATCACATCACACAACTTATCAAAGGTTCTTGAACTATGCTGTGGGACCGGTAGAATTACTATTCCTCTTGCTAAATCAGGCATTCAGATTTCAGGATATGATTTAAATGAAACAATGCTTAATGAAGCTAAACTGAAAGCAAGTAGTAATAATCTTACTATTCCCTTTTACCAAGGGGATATGCGTAATATAGAATTGAATGATAAATACCAAATGATTTTTATTCCTTTTAATTCAATTCATTGCTTATACTCTCATAATGATTTATTCAAAACACTGCAATCAATATACAACCATTTAGCTAAAGATGGATATTTGATTATTGATTATTTCAATCCCAGCATTTCATATATCTCTTCGAATCAAGGTAAAGCTGTTGAAATTGCAAATTATATGACTAAAGATGGAAGAAGTATTAGAATTAATCAAACAATGAATTATGAAGACAATACTCAAATTAATAGAATTAAATGGGAATATTATGTAAATGATCAACCGTATTCTATTGAATCACTTGACATGAGGATGTTTTATCCCCAGGAACTTGATTACTATATTGAATCTAATAAATTTAATATTGTTAATAAGTACGGTGACTATCAAATGAATCCTTTTACTAATGGATCTACGATACAGTTGTTGATATGTCAAAAGAAATAAGGACTCTGCTCTAACAACTGCTTCGACCTGACATTGCTATTGTCACAAAACTTGCTAGTCGCTTCGCTCGACAAGTTTTGCGCCAATGTACGCAATGCAGGTCAAGCAAATGTTATCCCCACGCCTTCAGCGGGCGAGGATGGAAGAACTAAGAACGCTAATAAATCTCGAAATATAATTTGGAACACGGTGCAAGTTCTTGCGACAAATGCTGAA
>JAFGID010000341.1 GCA_016929735.1 Ignavibacteriales bacterium
AAGAAAAAGAATAGCGTCTGCTTTTGGAGAGATTTGATTTACATCACCGGGAAAAATTACTGCTGGTAATTTTGAGTTACTTTTAATTGTATCAATAGTTTTTTCAAAGTCACCATTGAGCATTAAACTTCCACCGATTAAAAATCCATCGACACCCATTTCTTCACATCGACCAATTAATTCTACTAAATTATCACCATTAATTTTATCTGGATCTAATAAAATAAAATAAAACGCACCTTTCTTTTCGATGATACTTTGTATATGATTATAAATTCTCATTTTTTCTATATTTAGTAAAAGTTTTGAATTTTTATTGCAAGATAATAAAGATTGAAATAATTATCTTTAAAATATTGATTTTTATTATTTATTTTATTTGTAAGGAGATTGAGTAAAATAAATGAATTGATATGGTGAATATTAATGGTCAAAATATTATAATTGTTGGTGGAAATGTTGCCGGACCGAGTGCAGCTGCTAAAGCAAAACGTACTAATCCAAGTTCGAATGTTATTCTATTCGAAGAGGATATATTCATTTCAACTGCTTCTTGTCAGCTTCCTTATTTGCTTTCAGGAGAAATCGAGCAACACGATGATTTAATATTATATTCTGCTGAAAGTTTTTTGAATGAGAAGAATGTAATCGTAAAAAATAATACCATTATTAAAGAAATTAACCGAAGAAAGAGAGAGATATATTATCTTGATAAAGAAAATGACTGCCAAAAAATTCAAAAATACGATAAGTTGATTTTATGTACTGGATCAACTTCAAAAAAAATTGGTTTAATTACTGGAAATCTTAAGAATGTATTTTATCTCAAAACATTTAAAAGTTTTTTAAGTATTAATAATTATTTGAAAACTAATTATGTGAAGAATATTTCAATAATAGGTGCAGGTTATATAGGTCTTGAAGTGGCAGAAGCATTAAACAAAAGAAATTATAGTGTAAATCTACTCGAAAAGCGAGATTTTCCATTAAGTGAATTTGACGAGACAGCAAGTAAAATTGTCTTAGAACAATTAGCTGAGAAAGGGATTAGTTTTTATTCAAATATCGAGAATTTTCATTTTGACATTGAAGAGAATTGTATAAAAAATTTAAGAATTTCGAATCAGGAATCATTACATACTGATTTAATATTGATTGCTATAGGTATAGAACCGAATAATATTTTAGCAACCTCATCTAAATTGGAAATTGGAAAATCTGGTGGTTTGAAGGTTGATAAAAAAATGTGTACATCGGATACGAGAATTTTTGCGGCAGGTGATAATGTAGAAATAACAAATTTCATTACTAACAAACCAGACTATTTTCCTTTTGCTAGCATTGCTCATGATTGTGGACATGTTGCAGGAGCAAATGCCGCTGGGAACAATTTATCGTTTACATCGGTAGTAAAAAATGTTTCTTTAAAATTATTTGATAACTGCATAGTAAAAGTCGGTCTTAATCAAAATGAAATTATGATGTATGGGTATAATTTTAAGATGCACGATGCCGTTGAGTATAATAAATCAAAAAATTTCAACGATAGAAAATTATGCTATGCAAAAATATTTTATCAAAGAGAGAATTATAAAATATTAGGAGCATCATTTATTGGTGGAGACGAGGTAGTCGGAATGGGCAACTTGATTTCTTTTATGATTAAAAATAATATTGGTGCAAATAAATTAACAAACATAAATTTTAGTTATACACCAAAGCTTTCATCAATGATTAATATGTTGGAAATTTTGGGTAGAAAAATTTTACAAAACTAAAAAGGGTACGTTATGAAATATTTTCTTTTATTGTTCACATCGTTTTTTTGCTTTTCCTTTTTTTTCAATATTAGTGCGCAAATTTATCCCGATCCCAAAGTTGATAAATATATCAAATCTGGAATTGAACAAATAATAAAACAAGATTATAATTTTGCCGAAACAACATTTAATAAATTAGCAACAGAATATCCAAATCTACCCTTTGGGAAAATTTATCTTGCTGCTGTATATGTTACAAAGCAAAAAGATTATGCGGAAGTAATTAATGAGGATTATGTGGAAAAATTATTGGATGACGCGTTAAAGATTTGCGATAACCTTTTGAAGAAAGATAAAAATAATCTCTGGTATAATTATTTTAAAGCTCTTGCGGAAGGGTATTATTCATTTTTTAAGACTGAAGTGGGAAGTTATTTGTCGGCATTTTCAAGGTCTGGTACTTCGGTCGATTATTACGAAAAATGTTTGGATATTGATTCAACGTTTTATGAGGCGTATGTCGGAATTGGTGCGTATAATTATTGGAAAAGTAAATATTTTGATTGGATACCTTTTGTTAGTAATCACAGATTATTAGGTATAAAGCAGTTAAAAATTGGCGCTGCAAAAGCAAACTATAGTAAATACTTTGCTAAAAATTCTTTGATGTGGATTTATATCGATAGGGAAAATTTTAAAAGTGCAATTACAGCAGCCGAAAATGCATTGCAATATTATCCCGGTAACCGTATGTTTCTTTGGGGAATAGCACGTGCCTATGAAGATGTAAATAAAGAAAAAGCAATTCAATATTATTACACATTATTGGAAAGTATATTAAACATACCTAATCATAACGGATATTTTGAAATTGAAATTAAACATAAAATTGCACAGCAATATTTCCAACTTGGTAAAAAAAATGAAGCATTAGATTTGTGCAACGAAATTTTATCTGTAAAGAACTTAAGGAAAGATGTAAAGAAAAAATTAGAGGATAGATTAGAGGATGTTGAGGATTTAAGGGATGAAATATTAGATAACTAAAAAAAAGTTTTTAACATTGTCTTGACTATAGTACTTCCAAATTTTATATTGAAATTATGATAATAGCAAATTCTATGTAAAAATATGCCGGGTTTAAGCGAAAAATATAATTCTATGTATAAAGAGCTTCTAACTCTTTGTAAAAATAATTTACCAAGCGTAAACGAGGAATTGCTTTTTAATGCATTTAAATTGAGTTATGAAGCACATAAGAATGAATTTCGCGATTCCGGTGAACCATATTTCCATCATCCTTACGAAGTGGCGAAAATAATAACTGAGTTAATGCCTATTGATGATACTACAGTTATTTGTGCTCTATTACACGATGTTGTTGAGGATGCAGATGTTAGTGTCAATATAATAAAAAAAGAATTTGGTGAAAGAATTGCGGAAATAATTGAAGGATTGACAAAAATAAGTGGAGTATTTACGGGTTATGAAATTACCCAAGCAGAAAATTATAGAAAAATGTTACTGTCAATGGTTAGGGATATCAGAGTAATAATAGTAAAATTTGCCGATCGACTACACAATATGAGAACTTTGGAATTTGTTAAACCGACCAAGCAATTGAGAATAGCAAAAGAAACAATGGAAATCTATGCTCCCTTTGCAAATAGATTTGGATTAGCTGCAGTTAAATGGGAATTGGAAGATTTAGCTTTTAGATTTATGAACCGAGAGATATTTGATGAGATTGCCAGAAAACTTGCTGATACAAGAAAGGACCGCGAAGCTTACATAAAAAAATTCATTAAACCGATTCTCGAACATCTTAAGATGTATGGTATAACTGATTATGAAATTACTGGCAGGCCAAAACATATTTATAGTATTTATAGAAAAATGATAAGGCAAAATAAACCATTTGAAGAAATATTTGATTTGTTTGCCGTAAGAATTATTCTTGAAAAAGATGACTCCAAAATGTGTTATACCGTACTCGGTGTAATAAACGAATTATATAAAGCTAATCAGGAAAGATTTAAGGATTATATAAATATTCCAAAGAAAAATAATTATAAATCAATTCATAATACTGTTTATGGACCAGATGGTAGGTTGGTAGAAGTACAGATAAGAACCAGAAAGATGCATGAAATAGCAGAGAAAGGTGTTGCTGCTCATTGGAAATATAAAGAAGATATTTCTTGGGCAGATAAGGAATTAGAGGATTGGGTTAATAGAATAAGAGAGGTGTTTGATACTTCTACAAAAGATGAAGCAAGCAAAGAACTACTCGATAGTTTTCAATTAAATCTTTATGCAGATGAAATTTATGTCTTTACACCAAAGGGTGATTTAAAGCGTCTTCCTCTTGGCTCGACTCCAGTTGATTTTGCTTTTGAAATTCATAGTGATGTCGGTTATCATTGTTTGGGTGCTAAGGTGGATGGTAAGATTGTTCCTTTGGATATAAAATTAAAAAGTGGTGACCAAGTTGAAATTATAAGTTCAAAGAATCAACATCCGAATAAGAGTTGGTTGAAGTTTGTTAAAACCCACAAAGCAAAATCACACATCAGACGATACCTTAATAAAGAAGAAGAAAGACTTCTGAAGGATGGAAAGGATATATGGGATAAGAAAATTAAGAAGTTAAAACAAATAATTAGTGATGAAGAATTTGTTAAGATAATTAGAAAAAATAAATTTGATAATGCACGTCAATTTTATATCGCAATAGCACAGGATAGAATAAATATTGATGAATTATTAACAAGACCAAGAACTGAAGAAGCAGAAGTATCAGAAATTCAATTTGACGATTTTGCAAAAATTGCACGTACAACCGCTGGTGATGTTTTAGTTGATGGTGAATTTAAAGGTATTGCCTATGATTTTGCTAAATGTTGTAAACCAATTCCAGGAGACCCGATAATTGGTTACATTACAATCGGTGAAGGAATAAAAATTCATCGTAAAGATTGTATCAATCTTATAAATATGATTAAAAAAGGAAACGAGAAAATTGTACCTGTTCAATGGCCTAGAAGAAATGGCAGTTTATTCGTTTCTGCGATAAAAATTAAAGGTAAAGACAGACCAGGGGTATTAAAAGATTTATCGAATAGTATTGCATCATATAAAGACACAAATATAAAAGCAATTAATATTTCAGCTGAACAATCTATTTTTGAAGGAACAATCGCTATATACGTAACAGATATTGAGCATCTAAATAGGGTAATTGAAAGATTAAAAAAGCACAAAGACATATTTTTTGTTGAGCGATATACTTCACAAAATGAATAAAAGGGGTATTAGAGCTTTGCAAAATGAAAGATATTTGGCGATTGATTTTGGATTAAAAAGAATAGGAATTGCTGTAACAGACCCTTTAAATATTTTTGCATATCCATTAGTAACGTTGGCAAATGATAAGATTTTTTTTGAACAGTTAAAAAAAATTCTGAAAAAATATCAAATTACAAAAATTATTATTGGCTATCCTGAGAGGGAAGATAAAAAAAAAACAGCTTTGATGTTGGACATTGAAAGATTAAAAAACAATATTGAGGAGGAATTCAATATTTCAGTTGATTATTTTGATGAGCTTTATTCTTCGAAATTAGCAACAGAATATATTATCGAAAGCGTTCCATCGAAAAAGAAAAGGCAAAATAAAGGTTTAGTTGATAGACACGCTGCTGCAATAATATTAAGCGACTATATTAAAATCTACAACAAATAAAAATTTATTTAGAGTTTATACGATATTTTTCTTATTTTTTAATTGACAATTTTAATTTTTAAGTATATTTTAGAATTAATTAATAAATAAATTTGGGAGCATTACTATGATTCTTGAAGCACTTGGAATGATCGAAACAAAAGGACTCGTCGGAGCTATTGAAGCTGCCGACGCAATGGTTAAAGCTGCTAAAGTTGAGTTAATAGGAAAAGAAACTATCGGTGGTGGTTATGTTACAGTTATGGTAAGAGGTGATGTGGGAGCAGTAAAGGCTGCCACAGATGCAGGTGCAGCAGCAGCACAGCGAGTTGGAGAACTCGTTTCAGTTCACGTTATTCCGCGTCCTCACAATGATGTTGAACTTATTCTTCCTAAGAAAAACAAATAATTTTTATTTGCTATGCAATTTGCATTAGGATTAATAGAAACAAAAGGACTCGTCGGAGCTATTGAAGCTGCGGATGCAATGCTTAAAACTGCGAATGTGAAACTTATTGGTAAAGAAAAAATTACAGCAGCTTTGATAACAATTAAAATTGAAGGTGAAGTTGCTGCAGTAAAATCAGCATTAGATGCAGGTGCAGCAGCAGCACAGCGAGTTGGGGAATTAATATCAGTACACATTATTCCACGCCCTGACGAACAACTCGATAATATAATTTTCGATGGGAAAATAAAACCTTCATTAAAAGAAAGTGCTATCGAAAAACCGAAAAAGAAAGTATTAAATAAAATATCAAGAGATGTTGAAAAAATCGAAGTTGATTTAGATAAAGATTTATCTGAAGAAGAACTTTTTCCTGATGAAGAGAGTTCTAAGGTTGAGCGTTATAATAATTTACGACAAGATGAAATTGAATTCAGTAAAATGAGTGTACCTGCTCTAAGAAAATTAGCACGAACATATAAAGATTTTCCAATAAAAGGTCGAGAGATTTCTAAAGCGGATAAAAATACGCTTTTGAATTACTTTAAGTTGATTAAAAAATAAATATTCATAATTAACTCCACTTCGAGTGGAGTTTTTTATAGTTATGAGAAGAAAAATTATCTCAATTATTTCGATTTCCCTATTTTCAATTTTTATATGGCTATATGTATCTTTTACCGATAGCTATTATACAACGGTTAAAATCCCAATTGAATTTACGGATGTTCCTAGTGGGTATATTGTGTCGAGTCCTTCAATAAGAGAGGTAACACTGAGCATTCAAGGTAAGGGATGGGAATTAGCTAAATTAACTCTTGGAGGTTTTAGAGAATTTATTGTTTCTCTTGATGGAAAACTAGGAAAACAGACGATACTGCTTCTAAAACAAGTTGATAAAAATCCTTGGTTAACAAGTAGTCTGTCGGTTATTGAAATTTCTCCACGTTCAATTGAACTGACAGTTGAAAAAATAAAAAGTAGAAAAGTACAAATAAAGCCAATATTAGAAATTGAATATACACCCGGTTTTGGTCAAGTTAGCGATGTCGAAGTAATTCCGGATTCTATTATAATTAAGGGTCCCGAGAATATCGTTGATAAAATTGAATTTGTTGAAACGAAAAAATTATCTCTTGATAATATTAGTGAGAATATTGAACGACACGTTGAATTAAATAAAATTCAAAACATTAGTATTCCAAGTGATATTTGTAGAATTAAAATTGAGGTTCAAAAAATAGTTGATAAGGAATTTGATAATGTACCTGTAAACATAATTGATATTCCTAAAGGACGCGATTTAATAGTTATTCCGAATTTCGTAAAATTGATTTTAAGAGGGGGGATTAAAGTACTTGGTGAAATCAATACCTCGGAAATAGAAGTATATGTTAGTTTTTTCCACGCACTCGATGACACAACTGGTGCTTTAATACCATTGGTAAATTTACCAGAAAATGTAACTTTAATTGATATTACTCCACTAAAACTGCAATACATAATAAAGCAATTTTAATTTGCATACAGAAGAAACTTATTCTTTCAAAAATTTTTAATGTCATGAAATATTTTAAAAGACTCTTAATAATGATTTTGATATTTTTATTCTTTGGATTTGTTATCATTACTAATGATTTATACCAGAAAATTTCCAAGGGCATAGAAATATTTGGAAAAACATTCAGGGAAATTTCACTTAATTATGTTGACGAAATTGACCCTGAAGAATTTATGTTATTTGGTTTAAAGAAAATGCTATTATCTCTCGATCCATATACAAGTTTTATAGAAGAAAACAGAATGGCAGATATCGAAATAATTACCACCGGAAAATATGGTGGAATTGGTGCTTCAGTAGGATTGAGAAAAGATAAGGTAATTATTGTTGATTTGTTGGAGGGCTATTCAGCACAGAGACAGGGATTACAAATTGGTGATGAGATTATTCAAGTAAATTCAACACCTATAACAAAAGAAAATTTTAATGATTTAGGTTTATATCTAAAAGGTGAACCGGGGACTGAGATCTCAATCATTGTTAAACGAGAGGGGGAGAAGGAAGAATTAAAATTTGTTTTGCTGAGAGAGCAAATTGAAGTTAAAAATCTTACTTATTATGGATTTTTTCCAGCTAATAGTAATAATGCGTATTTAAAATTAAGTGGATTTACATTAACTGCAGGTGATGAGGTTAAGAAGGCAATAATAGATTTACAAAAACAAAAAGAAATAAATTCGATCATTTTGGATTTAAGAGGTAAC
Organism: Ignavibacteriales bacterium; assembly: GCA_016929735.1. Taxonomy (GTDB): domain Bacteria; phylum Bacteroidota; class Ignavibacteria; order Ignavibacteriales; family Melioribacteraceae; genus JAFGPR01. Next base: position 8,198 of record JAFGID010000341.1, read on the forward strand.
CCAGGAGGCTTGCTAGATGCAGCTATAGATGTTTCGGATAAATTTCTGAAGAAGGACTTGGTTATTGTCAGTGTTAATCAGCGGGATTCAAAAAAGAACATGACATACAAATCAAATGAAGAACCGATTGTTGGAGATATCAAACTTGTTGTTCTGATTGATGGAGGTTCAGCTTCTGCTTCAGAAATTGTTGCAGGTGCAATTCAGGATAATGACAGAGGTATAATTTTAGGTACACAATCTTTTGGAAAAGGATTAGTCCAAACAATTGTTAGCCTTCCATATAACAATTCTTTGAAAATAACTACCGGCAAATATTTAACTCCAAGTGGGAGGTCTATTCAAAAAATTGATTATTCAGCAAACAATAAAGTCTTTGTAAGCCAAAATATTTTAGAGAAAAAAGGATATTATACAAAAAATAATCGGTTGGTCTATTCTGCTGGTGGTATTTTACCTGATACAATAGTCCCAAATATAATTTCCTCAAACCAAATTAGTGAATTATTGGCTCGTGGTTTTTTCTTCAGATTTGCTTCTTATTATTTAGAAGAAAATTTAAATTCAAATCTGAAAGATATGAATGAGCAGGAATTATATAAAAAATTCAAGGAATATCTAAAAAATCAAGAGTTCGAATACATATCAAAAGCAGATGTACTAATTGCAGAACTTGAAACTATTGCAAACTTAGAAAACTACGATGAACAAGTTAAAGAAAAAATCCGTGATTTGACCTCTGATATAAATACTATTAAGGAGCAGGAGCTTGATAAAAATATTAATGAGGTGGTCATTGAGATTAAAAAAGAATTGGCCTATCAGCAATTTGGAAGAGTAGGACGAATCTCTGAAGGATTGAAATATGACGTGCAGATGAATACTGCTTTAAGCATTCTTAATAATAAAAAATTATATTACAAAATATTGGGAATTGATTAATTGATTTGGGATATTTGTTTTTTAGTTGTAATAGGTATTTTTGCCGGTATATCTTCCGGTATGTTTGGTGTTGGAGGGGGTGTGATTTTTGTGCCTGCAATTTATTTTTATCTTGGTTATCATAATGTTCCTGAATATATCATTCCATTAATTTCAATTGCAACATCTTTGTTTGCCGGGAGTTTGTCTTCATTATCTTCTTCGGTAAATCATTTTATAATAAAAAATATTGATTTCAAAAAAGCATTGTTGTTAGCAAGCGGGAGTGTTGTCACAGCTGTCTTAACTCCGTTTTTTGTTATTAATATTGAGCCAAGCTTATTAAAATATTTTCTGATAATGATAATTGCATTGGTAGCAGTTAAAATGTTTTTTGAAAGAAACAATAAGAAAGAATTGTCAGATAAAAAATTAAATGATTTATTCTTGATTGTTTTTGGTTTGTTTGTCGGAATTATTTCGTCATTTAGTGGATTGGGAGGTGGAGTAATTTTTGTTCCCATACTTTATTACTTTTATCAAATTGATATAAAAAAGGCAGTTGGAACTTCTTCTGCTGTAGTATTTTTTACAATGCTAAGCAGTGCAATTACTTTTTCTTTAATTAAAGAGGGAAATGGGATTGGGCTAGATCAGATTGGATATGTGAATTTTTTTATTGGGATTTTACTTGGTGGCGGAGCAATTATTGGTGCTACTTTGGGTGTTAGAATTGTTAAAAAAATTAAAAATATTATGTTAAAAAAAATATTTGCAATTTTTCTTATAATTGTAATTATAAAAATGTTTTTTTAATAAAAATTGGAGGATTTAATTATGAAAACTAAAAATATTTTCGTTAGCATTTGTCTTACTTTTGCCCTATTATTTTTTTCCTGCTCATCAGAACCTGAGCAAATAACCTCGCAATTTATTCCTAAAGATGCTTATTTAGTAATATCCTTTAATGTAAAATCTTTCGATGAAAAATTAGATTTTAAGGAAATTAAAAGACTTTCACTCTTTAAGGAATTAGAAAGAGGATTTAAGAATAGTACTCCAAAATCCTTACACCCTTTATTTGATGACTTTTCAAATTCCGGAATTGATATCGAACAGAATGTAAATCTTTTTATGTTTAGCGATGGTGAGAATGAATATACTTGCGCAATTTTTGGTTTAAAGGATCCAGATAAATATCAGGATATAATTCAGGAGCTTATAAAAGGAAGACAAATCTCGCAGAGGAATAATTTCCATTATTTCATTAATGATAACGCACTTCTTAGTTGGGATGATAATATATCTTTATTTATTAGTTCTAATGAGTATATAGAAGAAGAAAATCTTGAAAAAAAATTAGATTATATCATCTCATTAACAGATGAAAATAAATTAAGCTCTGTTGAAAATTATGTATTGTTTACTCAGGGGGTATTCGATATTGGTATTTGGGCAAATGGTAATAAGTTAAATGAAAAATTTATGAGTGACTTTGATGACTTTGATTCTGAATATGGATTAGATGACGATATAGAAAGTATTAAAAATTTATTTCAATATATCGAAACATATGAGTTTATGCATGGATTTGTAAATTTCAACAAAGGTGAAATTGTTGGAACTGCAAAGGTATATTATAAAGAAGGACAAGATGAAATTAAGAATTTTTATAATGAAAAAATTGACAAACAAATAATTGCAAACATTCCATTTGAAAAAGTAATGCTCGCTTTTGGCTTTAGTATAAATATGGATAACCTTTCTAAAATGAAAGTCGTTGAAGAAGCATTAAAAGAAGTTAATGATTTGCCAATTACTAAAGAAGAATTATTTAAAGTTTTCACAGGTGATTTTGTCGGTGTACTTAGTAATTTTGATTTTAATACAATGCAACCAATTTTTGCTATCGGTATAAAAATAGGTGACGAAGAAGTCTTTGATAAATTAATTGTGTCACTTGGTTCAGCAGGTTTAATCAAGAAGAAAGATATATACTTAATTCCAGAGGGGGGTGTTTTTATGACTGTTAAAAATCAGATTTTATATATTACGATGGATGAGCAAGTCATAAATCAAATTTCGAGTAATCAACTAAAAACATCAACTGCGAAAAAACAGTTAGAGGAATATTGTGACAATTATCCGACTTTCTTTTTGCTGGATTTTAAAAGTATTATAGAAATATTAAATTCTGAGTATTCATCAGATTTTCCGTGGATTGGTATGATAACTTCCATATTTGATAAATTTGATAAAATAATTATTACAAGTAATAGTGAAACAGCGGAAGGGAAATTAATTTTTACTGAATCAAAAGATAATGCAATTATTACTTTATTGAAAATGGCTGATAGGTCGATGTAATGAGAATAAATTTTTCTGAAATTACTCCGATACCTTTAAAGGAAAATCAAAATAATAAAGTTTGGCCATTAGATTTTGAATTTGAACTTGGTAAAAATTATTTAATTGTTTCACCATCGGGGAAAGGTAAAACAACTCT